>NZ_JABBYO010000030.1 GCF_012958305.1 Tautonia rosea
TACATTGGGTTAAGAGAATCCGATCGAGCCTCCGTGTGGTCGCTGTGACCTCTGCGTCGGGATGATCAATCGACCTCCTGACTTGGTTGCATTGTAGTCAGGAAAAAGATCACGCGTCCTATGCCGTATTCAATGATAAAGATAATCGGATTTCGTAAGCGATTCCTCTTCGTTGACGTCTTTGGCGTCCTGGGCTGGGGGATTTTCTCACCGATCCACCGATTGGACAAGCTTCGAAATTGCCCCAGAGCCAGAGAGCGCAATTCGGATTTGGGGATGAGGTGGCAATCGCCCTGAGTCGGAGGGTAAGCTAGAGCAATTACCGCCGTCCCTTTGCACTCACCGGAATCCTCGCAGCGAGTTCGAGCCGGGATTGCAGGGGGTCTTCTGTGTTTCGAATCCGTGAAGAATCTGCTATGGCAGTTGCACAGACCGTTAATATTTCCGAATCACTCCGCGCCGAATTGACACAAATTGTTGGCGAGGAGAACCTATTGCACCACCGAGACGAGTTGATCGTCTACGAGTGTGACGGTTACGTCATCGAGAAAAACGTTCCGGACGTGGTTGTCTTCCCCACCTCAACCAGGCAAGTTGTGGACATTGTAAAGCTCTGTCAGCGGTACGATGTTCCATTTGTTCCACGAGGTGCCGGCACAAGCCTTTCGGGAGGCACGCTGGCCGTTGGAGGAGGCATCATGATCTGCCTCACGAGGATGAAGCAGATCCTGGAGATCAATCATCGAGATGGATATGCGGTCGTCGAACCTGGAGTTGTAAATGTCTGGTTGACGCGCGCACTTGCTGGCTCCGGATTCCATTATGCCCCCGATCCCTCAAGCCAGACCGCCTGCACGGTTGGTGGCAATGTCGCGACAAATTCCGGGGGGCCCCATACACTGAAGTATGGTGTCACGGTGAACCACGTTCGGGGGGTGGAACTGGTTCTTCCGGATGGACGAGTGGTTGAGATTGGTGGAAAAACACAGGATGTTCCCGGGCTCGATCTTACTGGCCTCGTCGTTGGCAATGAGGGGACCTTCGGGATCGTCACCAAGGTTATTGTCAACCTGACAAGAGATCCAGAGGCCGGTCGGACCTTTCTCGGGGTCTTCGAAACAGTGGACCAGGCCACTGAAACAGTGAGCGGTCTGATCGGAGCTGGAATTGTTCCTGCGGCTCTCGAGATGCTTGATAACCTGATGATTCGAGCGGTCGAGGAAGCCTTCGGATTCGGATTTCCGACAGAGGCAGGAGCGGTTCTTATCATCGAGGTGGATGGAGTACGAGCAGGTCTCGACCGGGAATCGGAAGCCGTGCAGCAGATTGTGCGGGCCAAGGGTGGATCCGTGAAGAACGCGATCTCATGGTCAACGAGAAAAGAACCGGAGTACGTGGCGATCTGGAAAGCTCGAAAATCTGCCTTCGGCGCGATTGGTCGTCTCAGTCCAACCTTCTGCACCCAGGACGGGGTTGTACCTCGAACCAAACTGCCCCACATCCTGCGTCGGATTACGGAGATTGGGGAGAAATATCAAATCCAGATCGCGAATGTCTTCCACGCAGGCGATGGTAACATTCATCCGATCCTCTTATTCGATGAGCGTGACCCCGACCAAATTCGAAAAGTCCTCGAGGCCAGTCACGAAATTCTCGACGAATGCATTGCATGCGGTGGAAGCGTCTCCGGGGAACACGGAATCGGTGTTGAAAAACTGGAATTCATGCCCAAACTCTTCTCCTCGAGCGACTTGGATGCGATGGTTGCCATCCGCAACGTCTTTAACCCTGAGGGGCGGTGTAGCCCCGGGAAGATGTTGCCGATCGGGGTTGGTTGCATCGAGCGCAAGAGCCCCGGTCGTCGGGCCTCTGCATGATCTTTAGGTCGACCAGTGGAGCCACGATGTGAGGTGGCGCCGTGAGCAAACGTCCAAGGCAGCCTGGTCGAAGGCATGTGCCGGGAACCTTTCGCACTCATGAACGAAAAGGTCCTCCCCCAAACGCCGAAGCCCAGCGCATCGTCCTTTACTTACCAGTGGATGCCCTCGATCTGGCCGAGCAGCAGGCTTGCCGGGCGAAGGTGGAGTCGGTGCAACGTTATTGTGAAACGTTATTGATCCAAGCCCTTGCCGGTGAGCAAGATCAAGGTCACGACTCCATTCGCTCAATCGGGCGCGAAGGTCGCTCTTGGGAACCTCTTACGGTCGCAGATGACCCTGATTATCTTGCGGAGTGGACCGCCATTTTCCTCGATCAACGTGGCGCTCCTCAGGGTAATAATGAAAGTTGTTCACCAGACCCAACTCTGGAGACCACTGCGAGTTGTTCCGACGTGCCAGATGCAAACATGGAACACCCGGCAATTAAAGTCATTCTTCGCCACGCTGGTTTACTCGGAAACGATCCAAACGCATTCTTAACCTCGTTAAGATGTGAAGGAACCCTAGCTCCAGAAGTTGGCGTCGAGTTGATCCAGGCTCTTGAAGAACTGGAGGCTGATTATCGAGACGTCACCGAACTCGACCGAGTTCTCTGCTTCGCATTGCACAAACTGGCTTTTGAGGGACAAATCCTCGTGACTGAAGGGTTCCGAAATCACGGAATCGAGGACTCGATTGTGGATCTGCTACGGTTAATTCAAGAACGTGTCGATCGCGTCCTTTCTGGACAAAATATCCGGTATTTCCGCAGTCATGATCGCAATGATTCGATCGACGGCTAATCCGATTAACTTGGCTCTGAGCCACTTCCAGGAGTTCCCTGGGGACATGAGATTGACAACACTTGTGCTCGCACCTGCACAAGCAATTTTGCCGGTGGAGCATCCCCTCGCACTTGTTAGCATTATTTTATTGGTTGCCTTGCTGATCGCATCACTGGCAACCATTCGATTGCTTCGAACACGTGCGGCACGTCTCGATGAGGAACTTCGGGCTCAATCTCTTGAACGCGGCAAGGCAGAGGACGCATGGCTCGTTTCTGAGGCATTTTATCATTCATTGGTTGAGAACCTTCCGCAGAACATTTTTCGCAAAGATGCGCAAGGGCGATTTACTTTTGCCAATCGACGATTTTGCAACTCACTCGGTCGAGAATTAAATGAGATTCTGGGTCGAACCGACCGTGACTTCTATCCCGAAGACTTAGCGGAAAAGTACCGACGCGATGACCTGCGAGTCATGCAAAGCGGGGAAGTTCTGGAAGATGTCGAGGGGCATGTCACAACTGAAGGTGAGGTGCGAAGGGTCCAGGTCACCAAGTCTCCGTTGAGAGATCCCTCGGGTGAGGTCGTCGGCCTTCAGTGTATTTTCTGGGATGTCACCGAGCAGTATCGCACCCTTGAAGCCCTGGCAGAAAGTGAGGAACGATTCGCACTTGCCGTACGGGGGACCAATGATGGCCTCTGGGACTGGGATCCGAGAACGAATGACACTTACTACTCACCACGATTCAAGCATCTTCTTGGTTTTGGCGAAGACGATCCGTTTCCTCATCGGATCGAAACATTTCTCGAATTGCTTCATCCTGTAGATCGACCACGGGTAGAGGAGGCCGCTCAACGACATCTCCACGGAGGCGAACCTTTTGATATAGAGTACCGCCTCCACACCCAATCTGGGGAAGATCGCTGGTTCCTTGCTCGTGGGCAGGCTGTCTGGGATGAAAGTGGCCAACCGATTCGAATGGCCGGCTCCATCAGCGATATCCACGATCGCAAGATGGCCGAAGACTTGCTTCGAGCACAAAACCAGTTACTCCAAGAGATGGCTCGCTCTGAACGTCGGGCACTGGAGGAACGAGAACAAGCCCAGAGCCGAATGGTCGAATCCGCCAAGCTTGCTGGACTTGGTCAACTGGTCGCAGGAGTCGCGCACGAAATAAACAATCCCTTGGCGTTTGTCGGGAACAATGTAGCCGTCCTTCAACGCGATCTATCAGAGCTTCATGAACTCATGCGATTTTATCGTTCTGCTGATCCGTTGATAAGATCTCATGACCCCTATTTGTATGAGAGAATTCACGAATTTTGCGAAGAAATTGACATTGACTATACACTTGATAATCTTCGCGGCATTTTGGAGCGTACACGTGATGGTCTTCGGCGAATTCACGACATTGTCAAAGACCTTCGAGCATTCGCTAGGCTCGATGAGGGAGACCTGTCCGAGGTGGATCTCAACGTCGGAATCGAGTCCTCGATCAACATCATTCTTGGCTATGCGAAAAAACAACAGGTTGACCTGATACCGCAGCTAAACTCCTTGCCCTTGGTACTCTGTCATGCAGCCAAGATGAATCAGGTGTTAATGAATCTTGTTGTCAATGCAATTGACGCCTGCCAACCCGGTGGCTCTGTGACCATTCGATCTCAGAGCGACCACAAGACAGGTGAAGTTTGCATCGAAGTCTTGGACGATGGTTGTGGAATCGATCCCTCAATTCGTGATCGGATTTTCGACCCTTTTTTTACAACCAAACCGGTTGGTGTAGGAACGGGACTTGGGTTGTCCATCAGCTACGGAATTGTTCAAGATCACGGTGGTCGGATTGAGGTCGACTCGACTCCCGGAGGAGGTTCCAGGTTCAGCGTGCGATTGCCCTTGAAACCACCGTTTCTCGTTCCCAATGCCGTGATGCATGGGTCAGTGTAAGCTTAAAGTGCCGACACGACTTATGCAATCGAATAAGGGTGCCATTCCTTTATTTTCATTCAGCGAGTGTTTGATGAACTGGCCAGATACCTCGAATGAGTTCCCGCTGGGGGATGGACGCTTTGGCTCGGCCGTGGAACGCCCCACCGATCGTGAGTCCCTGGCCGCATGCGTGCTCAAGCACGTGTCTGATGGAGCAGCCATTTATCCGCAAGGGGGCCGTACGGCATTGGAAACAGGTGGGCCTCCGGATCGTCCTGGAATCGTGCTCGATGTTCAGGGCTTGAGTCGGGTCATCGATTATCCGGTGGCGGACATGACAGTTACGGTCGAGGCGGGAATGACCCTGGCCGCATTACAACAACTCCTTCGCAGCGAGGGTCAGCGTCTACCGCTTCATGCTCCATTCGCCGAGCGTGCGACCCTGGGAGCGATCTACGCGACGGATACCAGCGGACCAACTCGCTTCGGTCTTGGACGCCCCCGAGACCAGATTATCGGTGTTGCGTTTGTCACGTCTCACGGGGCCGTCGTCAAAGGGGGTGGGCGGGTTGTCAAAAACGTTGCGGGTTACGATTTCCCGAAACTGCTCACCGGTTCATATGGTTCGCTTGGGACCATCGTCGAGCTGACTTTGAAAACACGACCCATGCCGGAATCAACGGCGATGATCTGGACTCAGTGGCCATCGAGTGATCGGCTTGAGCCGATTCTCGCAGCCTTGAATACTTCGCGATCTCGACCGGTTGTGTTCGAGCTCCTCAATGCTCCAGCAGCGGAATCAGTGTCCCGAGACGCAGAACTCGATCTTCCGACGTCGGGACAGATTTTAATCATGGGTGTCGAGGGGACTTCGGATGTGGTGCAATGGCAACTTGATGTTCTGGGAGCAGAGTTAGCTGCTGCAACAGATCGTATCGAGGTTCGCGACGCCGATGCAGATCGACTTCTGCAATCGCTCACTTCCCATCCGGCAGAGGAGGCGGCCATGAGCTTCAAGGCTTCGCTCTTGCCGTCCGCCATGACTCGGTTCCTCGCAGAGGTGGACCCTGAGCGGTGGGCTTCTCAATGTCATGCCGGGAGTGGTGTCGTCTGGGGCTTGGCTCTATCTTCGGTCCCGATCGTCGAGCTTGCTGAGGATATCTCTCGTTTTCGAGACCTTGCCGTGGCCTCGGAAGGGAACCTGATCCTGCCCCGATGTCCGACCGATCGCAAAGGAGATCTTGGGGTCTGGGGATACCCTCGTGGTGATTGGGAACTGGCCAGGATGATCAAACGATCGCTTGATCCGGCTGGGGCGATGAACCCAGGCCGGTTCCTTTGATACAATTGAGAGACCTCAGAATTCGCTCCTCACCGCTATCGCACTCTTTCCTACCCATTGGTTGCGAGCCGTTTCATGACGACCGCCGAATCTTCGACCCGGACGGTTGCTTCCGCCAAGCCTGTTGAGGACCCGGCCTCCAAGTCCTCCCGACCGGTTGAAGCAGGGGTCGACCTGGACTGGCTGGCCTCGAAAATTGATTACCGTCGGTTTCAGGAATGCATTCATTGCGGCCTTTGTACCGCAAGTTGCCCGACATACGTTGAAACTGGAAACGAAAACGATAGCCCCAGAGGACGGATTTATCTGATGCGATCAGTCGTCGACGGTCGGCTCGGGGTCAGCGCCGACGTTCGCCGACACCTCGACTTGTGCCTCGACTGCCGAGCTTGCGAGACTGCATGTCCCTCGGGGGTTCAATACGGCCAACTCATTGAACCATTCAAGGTTGCTTTGCAGCAGTCTGCTCCTCCCGGGAAGCGGAGTTGGTTACAATCCCTCTTTCTGCGCTACCTTTTTCCTTATGGGAATCGGGTCAAGATTGCCCTTGCCCCTGCTCGGGTCATGCAGCGAGTGGGTTTGATTGACACCATGGAAAAAGTTGGCCTCACTCGCTTGCTCCCACCAACCTTAAGGCAAATGCATGCGATGCTACCCAAGCTCGCCTCGGGTGGTGTAAACCTTCCTGAGGTGCTCCCGCCCCTCGGGCCGAAACGTGCTCGTGTGGCCCTGTTCCTCGGTTGTGTGGCGGATGCAATGTATCCTCAGACAACCGCCGCGACGGCCAGAGTTCTTCAACGCAATGGCTGCGAGGTTGTCATTCCTCGAGGACAGGCCTGCTGCGGGGCAATTCATTATCACTCGGGGATCGAGGAACCGGCGTTCGAGCTCGCAAGGGCAAACCTTCGGGCCTTCGACCTCGATTCGATCGATGCAATTATCGTGAATGCGGCTGGTTGTGGGGCAATGTTGAAAGATTATGGTCATTTGCTGCCGGAAACCGACCAAGCTTTGGCAACACGATTTGCCGCGAAGGTGAAAGATGTTTCGGAATTTCTCGTTCAGCTCGGACCAATTGCACCAAAGCACTCTGGGCCCTATCGCAAGGTCACTTACCACGACGCCTGCCATCTAGTTCACGCCCAACGCGTGAGAAGTCAGCCAAGACAACTCCTGGAACTGATTCCGGGTCTGGAATTAATTCCTCTGGAAGAAACAGAGATTTGTTGCGGTGCCGCCGGTACGTATAACCTGACTGAACCTGAGATGTCGGAACGCCTTGGTCGTCGCAAGATGGAACACATTCTCGCAACGGGTGCGGAAGCGGTTGTTACCGGGAACGTGGGCTGTATTCTTCAAATTGCTCGTAAGGCCAAGGAATATGGCACCACGATCACGGTCGAGCATCCGATTGATCTCCTCGACCGCGCCTATGAGGGGCCTTGACGACGATCAGTGTTCTCTCTGAAGGCCCGATCGTTTCGATTCGATCGGGTCTTCAGAAAAGGCGTTTCATGTCGTAATGTCAAGAGATCTTTGGCCGACAGCGTCCTGAGCGTCTTCCCTCGCAAGTCGGGCCAGGATCGCTTCGATGAGATCGGCCAGGTGTCCGCTCACTGCAAGGCTGGATTCGAGGACTTCCGCATGGGTGAGCGGGTTCGGACTGATTCCGGCTGCCCAGTTGGCCACAATCGCCAAGCCAAGAACGTCCATGCCACCGTGACGGGCCACAATTGCCTCGGGAACAGTTGACATCCCAACAAGATCAGCGCCTAGGATGCGGAGCATTCGGATCTCGGCCGGAGTTTCGTAATGCGGTCCGGGCATACAGGCATAAACGCCGGAGGCAATTGATAATCCCAGCCGATTCGCCTCTTCGCTGGCAAGTGTCCGAAGGCGACTAGAGTAGACCTCGGTCAAGTCGAGAAATCGCGGACCAAGACGATCATCATTGGGGCCCTTCAGTGGACTCGTGCCCAGCAAGTTCAGATGGTCTGAAAGACAGACGAGGGAACCCGGACCAAGGTCGCCTCGAATTCCTCCAGTTGCTGCGGTAAGGATGACCCGGGGAACGGAGAGGCGTTGAAGAACTCGGATCGGAAAGGTCACTGTATCCAGGTCGTGCCCTTCATAGGTGTGAAATCGTCCCTGAAAACATGCAGTCTTGAGACCGCCGTACTCACCGATCACTAATTTCCCAGAGTGACCTTCTACCGTGGGAGCCGGTAGGTGAGGAAGATCACGATACGGTAGGACAACAGGTGATTGGAGTCGATTTGCCAGGCTCCCGAGACCAGAGCCAAGCACAAGTCCAACATCGATTGGCCCCGGAACGCGAGCAAGGATCGTCCTGGCAGTTTCGGAAGCGCGGTCGTGAACCATAAACTTTCTCACGAAATCAAGGTCCCTGCAATACTTGCAGTTAACACATTCGCAAGGGTCGCAGCAAGCAGGGCACGAAACCCCAGTCGAGCAAGGTCGGTGCGGCGTTCCGGCACCAAGGCTCCGATCCCGCCGACCTGAATCCCAATCGAGCTTAGGTTCGCGAATCCACACAGCGCAAACGTCGCAAGTGTCACTGATCGTGGCTGGAACTGAGACGCCATCGACCCTAGCTGCCCGTATGCGACCAATTCGTTGAGGACAAGGCGGGAGCCGAGGAGTCCTCCAACACCAGCACAATCACTCCAGGAGACCCCCATGATCCATGCCACCGGGGCAAGCAACGTCCCGAGGATCATCTGCAATGACAATCCTTCAAGAGGAAGGCGGCCGTTTGACCAGTCCGAAACGAGACTCCCGAATGCACCGAGTCCAGTGTCGAGCATTGCGATCAATGCGAGAAAGGTAATGAGGACGGCAGCGATATTCAGAGCCAGGTGTAATCCTTCCCGAGTACCTCGCGCGGCAGCATCAATGATATTGGCATCGCGGGGTGTCGCATCGGAGCTTACGCTTCCAAGTGTCAGGGGAACGGTCGTTTCGGGAACGAGGATCTTGGCCAGGACAATCGACGCAGGTGCATTCATGAGAATAGCAGTGAGAAGAACTCCCGGGGCTGCCCCGGCCTCGATATAGGCTGCGAGAACACCTCCTGAAACAAGAGCCATTCCGGAAACCATGATGACCATCAACTCGGAGCGTGTGAGTCGGGCAAGAAATGGTCGGATCGTCAGTGGAGCTTCGGTCTGACCGAGGAACAGAGAAGCCGCCACGTTGAGCGACTCAGCGCCGCTTGAGCCTAGCAGTTTGGCCATGCTCCAAGCAAACGCCCGAACAATCAGCTGCATGATCCCAATCTGATACAGAACCGCGAACAGCGCGGCGACGAAGATGACTGTTGGAAGCACTCGGAATGCGAAAACGAATCCTGCCGGACCTGCTGGGTCCACCAAATTCGATCCGAAAACAAACTCTGCACCTACGATTGCACAGTTGAGCACGAGAACTACAAGCCCCGAGGCCGTTTCCATCAAGCGCTGTCCTGCAGGAACTAAGATCAACAGTAACCCAAGGCCCACCTGAATCGCCAGGCCGGGAACAACCGTTCGGAGTGAGATCGCCTTTCGGTTCTCAGAGATTAAAACCGCAAGTCCTACAATCAGAACGATGCCGAGGGCCCCCTGAAGCCGGCTCCATGGGAATTGGCGGCTTACGGTGCCCATCGTTCCTGATGACGAATCGGCTTGGTGATTGAGTGACGCTCCACCAGAATCCTCGATTCCCTGAGCCCATGCCGCTGAGGAACAAAGAAAGAAGACGAGCGGCACAAACCAAAGAGCTCGGGACATGGTTGTAGGTCTCACCAGACTTAGCAGTCACTTCGAGGTGCGAGTGATCAACACCGAGTCTGAGAACTTCAGTTGAGGAAATAAGTGCACTCAATTGTACACTCGGTTCAAAAATCCTCGTTCAGAATGATGGGAAGTCCAGGGATGAGGGCTTCATAATCAGTAACCGAGCCACCATCGAGCATGCAGTCGATAATCTCCCGTCCAAGTGGGTCAAACTCCGACCGTTGATAACTCTGTAGCTCTTTGTGGAAAAATTCAGTTAGGAGCAAGGCACCGGCATCATACCCTTGCTCTCCCACCTCACTTTGCCGATCGACTTGAAGGAAAATGGGGGGGATATCTTGCCCTTCGATCACCAAGGAATTCAGTGCGTAACCCAGTAAGGGACATCGGGCAGGCTGCACCATTGCAGGATGGAAAGGATCGGGTCCTCTGCGGGCAAGGTAGTCTCGAGCGATCCACTGTCCCATGAACCCGACCCGCCAAGCACCGATGTGCTGGTTCGGGATGAGGATGTGTCGCATTCGGTGGCCTTCTTGAAACTGCTTCAGAAGTAGGTTTGCCTGATCAACTTTCCGGCCGGTTGCGAAAGGCCAATAAGATCCGACCCCTTCAGAACTCATTCCCTCGGTTTGCACGATACTCGGATTGGCGTAACCTCGAGGGGCGACAAGGCGCCACAGCCAGGAAAGCGCCGGAGGAAGGAGATGAAACAGCCCAAAGATTCCGAAACTCGGCTTCTCCCGAGTACAAGGCGGAGTCCGGACACCGAAGGATCGAACATCGACTCTCACTGGGCCATGGATGATTCCGGGGATTGATTGCCTGGGAACCACCACGCGAGGATTCGGACATGATTTTCCTGGCTCATCTTCGATGTGTTGCCAAATCAAAGCTGTTCCATCAGGAACTGCTTGAATGTTCAGAAACAGAAGTGGATTCTCCGCATGAATGGTGATTTCCTCAAGATGAGGATCAACTCCATAGTGGTCAATGTGGTTGACACGAATGAACCATGCAGATTCGGCATCGACGAGCGTCAATCGCCCATCGTCATTCTGAAGGCTGGGATGGCAAAGGGCCATATCGTCGGTGACCGGCTGAAGCTCACATCCACGAGGCAGGATCAAATGACGCTCATCCCCGTCCATGAGTCGTTTTCCAAGCAGGAGACGCCCATCTCGCTCTCGGTGGATTTCCTCAAGCATTTCGCTCTTGCCACCACCACTTGCTCCTTCGTGCATGATGGTTAAGCGACTTCCATACGGAGTAACGACCCGCACGGTGGAGCAATGGGTTGTCACCCATTGTTCTCGTTCCCCGATCGCAAGCAATACTCCGTAGATGCCTTTTTTCGCACTCGGTCCTGGATAGAGATTATAGCTGAACAACTCGTGCAGATTGGCCAAGCGGTTATGGACAACGATCTGCTTGCCATCGAAGTGAGAATGACGGAACGGCGGTGCGACATAAACAACCGCTTTGGGGTTGAACTCTGGTGAGAGTTCCGAAGCATCGAGGATTCCTTGCAAGAGCGCCAGTCCAAACCCGAAAAATCCGGCGTTGGCGGGGACTACGGCGACTGCATCGATTCCTTGATCCGGAACACCTGAGACAAAAGGAAACAGGGCCAGTTGCTGTGTCTTGAGCCAGTCAAATGTCTCAAGTCGGGTCCGTTCGAATTCCTGACCAAACCGTTCGGCGTAGCGTGGCTTATTGGTCGGTTCGTCGTCTCCGATCACCATGCAATCTGGGTCTCGTCGTCTCATGTACGGTTCGAGGTAATTTGCCGCGACGCCGTTTGTGACGCGACAGACCTTCGCCTCGACAACCGGTCCTCGGCCTGGAACGTCATAGGCAACCTCATGCCAGCCTCCAACCGCGTCTTTAACGGCCAGATCGGCCAGTTCATCGACATTCCGAGCGATCTGCCAGCCGGGACATGCGGTCAGGATTGCTTTGAGTTCTTCAGGAACCTTGAAGACATCGAACGGCCCAGACTGCACCGCCATTGAGAGACACTCCACTGGGAGAAACATTGGGCTCGAAGTGTGTTGAGGTCGGATTTCTGAGACCACAGTTTACACGACCCACCGGCCCCTCCCCACACCTGGCCGGTGCAAGATGCCTGAAGTTCAACCGAAGAGCTGAAACGAGTGTTCAAGGCGATCAACGATGAGGTCGGGTACCTCAACAGGCGATTCGCCAACCTCGAAGGCCCCTGAAACCAGCTTGGTCACCTCTTGCAGGGCGGGATCGTCGCCATTGGAAAGGATGGTGCAAAGCGATTCACCCTGGTGAACTCGATCGCCGCACTTCTTGTTGAGGATAATCCCGACTCCATGATCGATCTGATCTTCGGCCCTCGCCCGCCCGGCCCCGAGCAGCATGGCGGCATGTCCGATCGGCCTGGCAAGGACATTCGTCACGAATCCCTTACGAGGCGAAGGAATCTCACGGAGGACCTTCGGCAAAGGCAAGAGCGTCAGGTCATCGATGACTTTCGGATCGCCGCCTTGGGCCTCGACAACGCGACGGAAACGCTCAAGGGCTGAACCATCGTGGATGACCCGGAAGCACATGGCCTTCGCTTCTTCGAGGGTCCGAGCCGCCCTTCCGAGCACGAGCATTTCGGACGCCAATGCGATCGAGAGGTCTCGAAGATCTGTCGGGCCTTCGCCCCGTAAGCATCGCACACATTCGGCGACCTCAACTGCGTTGCCAACAGCTTTGCCAAGTGGTTGATCCATGCGAGTGATCAATGCAACCATGTCTTTGCCAAGTCCTCGACCAATTCGGCACATCGACTCGGCGAGTGCTTGAGCATCCTCAAGTCGTTGCATGAACGCACCGTCACCTGTCTTGACGTCAAGTACAAGCCCGTCAATACCTTCAGCCAGCTTCTTAGAAAGGATCGACGCAGTGATCAGAGGAATGGATTCAACGGTCGCTGTTGCGTCACGTAAGGCATAGAGTCGCTTGTCGGCTGGTGCAATCGCTCTTGTCTGACCGATGAGTACGAGACCACACTCTTCGAGGACACGTTGATAGCCTTCGATGTCCAGGTCAATCCGGAACCCGGGGATCGATTCCAACTTGTCGAGGGTTCCCCCTGTGTGACCAAGTCCGCGGCCCGAAACCATCGGTACGGGAACTCCACAGGCCGCGACGATCGGTGCTAGGACAAGCGAGGTTTTGTCTCCCACTCCCCCGGTACTGTGCTTATCGATCTTGCGACCAGGGATCTTCGAAAGGTCAACGATGGTCCCCGAATTCATCATGCAGGCAGTCAGGGCCTCGGTTTCCTCAGGGTTCATGCCCTGCCAGAGGATCGCCATGAGCAGCGCGGTCCACTGGTAGTCCGGAACTTCCCCGGAGCCTAGTCCGTGAATCAGCCATTGAATCTCGGATGGCTCAAGAATGCCTCCATCACGCTTACGACGGATCAAGTCCACGGCTCGGGGTGTCATGTTGAGTGGTTCCGGAAGGCCACAAGCCAATTTGAGGGTACTCGATCGGATGTCACGCTGTTGGGAGCTGGTATCAGAGCATAGTGAACTGGGTTGATTGGATCGGCTCTGGAAACCAGCTCAACATCATCGCATGATGTTGTTCTGATGGTCATCCTGGCCGATTCCCGAGGTCGAGTCGATTCCCGGAGGCAGGAATCTTGCCCAGTGAACTGAGGTCCTGGGCAACTCAAGCGGTCGCAAACTGACGGTCGCCTGCGTCACCCAGTCCGGGGTAGATAAAACCGATTTCGGTCAGGCGCTGGTCAATGGCACCGGTAAATATCGGGACCTCGGGCATGGCGGAGCTGAGGCGATGAATGCCTTCGGGAGCAGCGATCAGGCAGAGGTAACGAATGTCCAAAACCCCCGATTCCCTCAGGATTTCACAGGCCCGAACCGCGGAGCCACCGGTCGCCAGCATGGGGTCAGCAACCAGAGCAACGCGAGCCAGGCTTTCCTTGGGAACTCTACTATAGTATTCCGTGGGCTCTAATGTGTGTTCGTCTCGAAAGAGGCCGATATGCCAGACCATGGCTTCGGGAATGAGATCGAGCAGTCCGTCGGCCATCCCTAGGCCGGCACGAAGGATCGGTACGATCGCGATGGGACCGTCAACTTCCCGTCCACTTGCATCTCCCAGGGGTGTACGCACACTCCGGAATCGAGTCGGAAGATTCGTCGTCGCTTCCAGACCGAGCAGGGTTCCAAGTAGTCGGACGAGTGCTCGAAAGTTTGGAGGCGAGGTCTCGACAGAACGAAGAGCGGCGATCTTCTCCTGAATCAGCGGGTGTTTCGACTCAAAAACAGACGCCACGAAGCACTCCTTCTCCGGTAGTCCCGGTCGATCATCGTCCCCCTGGCCGGGTGGACAGGTCTCGTCTCACTGATACAATGAGGAGACCCCAAAGGCAACGGGACTCTCAGAACCGGACCGAATTGTGGGGGGTAGATGTCAGGGAGGATACGGAGATTGCCGATGGCGCTCGAGTTCACGGTCTTGGCCAGCGGCTCGAAGGGCAACGCCTCGCTCCTGCAGCTCGATGGTTCTTGCTTTCTAGTCGACGCGGGGCTCGGACCCAGTGCCCTGGCCAATCGCCTTGAGATCGTTGGAGCGGGTTGGGACCGGATTTGTGGGGCCATCATTACGCACACTCATTGCGACCACTCCCACGACGCCACGCTTCGACGAATGGCCAGGTCTCGAATCCCGGTCTTCTGTCATCCGGGGCATTGGGAGGAAGCTGGTCATCGTCCTGGTTTCCGCGAGCTGTTCGAGCTTGGCTTGCTCCGGTTCTTTGATGATCGACCTCTCCTTGTCGCGCCTGGGCTCTGGGTCGAATCGTTTGAACTCAAACACAGCGGCCCAACCTTCGGATTTCGCTTCGAAGGTCGGGTCGGACGCCGAGGTCGCCCTTCGACCCTGGGCTATCTGACCGACACAGGCTCCTGGGATCATCGAACGGTCGAAGCACTTGCGGATGTCGATCTCCTCGGCATCGAGTTCAACCATGATGTGGAAATGGAACGGCAGTCAGGGCGATCACCTGCATTAATTTGGCGGAATCTGGGAGATCGAGGCCACCTTTCCAATGACCAGGCCGCCGAGTTACTTCGAGCGATTCTTGACCGATCCGGTCCAGGAGCGCTCACTCAAGTTGTCATGCTCCACCTCAGCGAACATTGCAATCGACCAGAACTTGCGGTCCAGGTGGCTCGAAACGCACTTCTAACGCGTGATCGACGTGCACAACTCCATACGGCAAGTCAGAACTGCCCTCTTGGAAAACTCTGGGTGAAGCCCGCTCGAAGAGCAAGTGTCGCATCGATTGCCGGATTTCCCTGGGAAGAATGACCCCGTCTCACGTTCGAGAGAACCGATCGATCCCGTGGCCGATTACTTTGCGAGTGATGTGCATCTCAGGCTCGACCATACCGAACGGTCGGAGCGATTCGCGACCTTTGTACATTCGCTGAGCCCCAACGATACCCTGACCATCGTGGGTGACCTTTGCGACTTTTGGTTCGCCAGCCGACAGCGCAACAGTGATCCGCTTCGATGCGCCGGTCTTCGATCCCTGGCCAACTTCCGGCAGCAGGGTGGAAGGCTGGTTATCCTCCAGGGAAATCACGATGCTTGGCTCGGTCCTTTTTATGAAGCGACTCTTGGGGCCTCGTGTGTTGAAGGCGCTTGGAAAGGAAGAAGTCACGGCGTTGACGTTTCCGCCGTGCATGGGCATCTCCTCGGAGCTCGCAAGCCATGGAAAGCAATGATGGAGAGTCGCTCGTTCCTGTCTTCGTTCGAGGCTCTCCCAAGTCCGATTGCTCGACGACTGGCCGATCGGCTCGAACGCTCCAACTCACAATCACTTGCCAAAACGCATCATCGTCACCTGATCACCTATCGTGCTCATGCGAGTGGGATGATCGAAAACGGAATTGCGAACCTGATCCTCCTCGGTCATGTCCACGATGTATTTGATGAGCCGATCGGAAACGGTCGCATGATCGTTCTGGGAGATTGGATTGGTGGTTCGAGTCACGTTCGCATCGACGAGCACGGTGTCTGCTTCGTGACGGATCGCCCCTCGGCAACGACCTTGCAATCCAGTATCTAAGCATCAACTCGCGATCAATCGATGATCTCAAGTGTGAAAATCCTATTGACAACTCGCCTCTGATTCCAATTCTCGACAGTGGAACTGAAGGGGCCGGAAAACCCTCCTGGCTAAGAACTATCGGTCGACGATCGAGTACGTCGACTCGACCATCCAGAACCGGGACCTTTTTTCAAGGTCATCTCAAACCCCTTGGAAACACATGTTCAAGATCGATCACCATCTTCACACGACTCGTCACTCGCCTGACAGTTTTTTGGAGCCCGAGGAACTGATTGAGCAGGCCAAATGTGTCGGACTTCATGGGGTCGTTATCACCGAACACGATCGACTCTGGGACACCGAGGAACTCTTGGAACTTTCTGCAAGGTCGGATGGAATCATGGTTCTCTCCGGCGTAGAAATCTCAGCCCGAGAAGGTCATTTCCTGGTCTATGGCCTGACAGACCTGGATGAGTGCCCTCCGGGAGTCAGGTTGGAGGATCTTCTAAAGGTCGTCGAGGACCAGGGGGCAGCCATCGTCGCGGCACACCCGTTTCGATGGGACCAAGACTTTGACGCAATCGTTGCCGACCACGGACCGATTTTCGATGGTTTGGAAATGGTCAGCAATAACGTCTTACCGGACATGCGTGTTCAGATTGAAGCGCTCCTCGCTCGTCATCCAAACATGGGCGCAACGGGCTCAAGCGACGCTCATGATGTCATGACTGTCGGTTGTTACTTCACGGAGTTTCCGTCTCCGATAGAGTCAATGTCGGAGTTTGTGGTCGCACTCAAGAGGAAGGTTGGGCGGCCTCGGCATCGACCGGGCGCGGTGCTTCTTGGCGGGCCAGTCGATTGAGGAGTTGTGTTCCGAACCGGGGAGCGGGCCGTTTCAGACGGATCAGGTTACGTTGCGCGGTGGTCCAATGATCGATCGCAGGTCGAGTTAACTTCGCAAGTTCTTGCTCGAATAAGAGAAATTCGTCTTGCGTAGGAGGTTTGAACAAGGCCCTAGAGGCAAGTTGTCGCACCGATCGGTATGACTCGGCGGTGGCTCCGCGATCGAATCCCGCCGGCTTCGCCGTGAGCTGTCGGATTGATGCGAGCAGGGAGAGCCGCCGATTTTCGATCTCGACTGGATTTTCAGAAATGATTAAGGGAGGACGTCTTGCAAGATTCGGTTCCTTTGGCAGCACGAGAAAGACCGGGTTCAGTCCCCGAACCGCCAAGGCTTGATAACTCTGATCGAGCCTCCAGAGCGTTTGAACCAATTGTCCCCAGTGTTCAATGCGATCGGTTGTCGTCTGCTCGGCTTGTCGATGCTGAGATTGCACCACGCAGGCACTGACCAAGACGAGCAATCCAACTATCCCAGTGAGTCTGGCGATTCGCGCCTTTTTCCACTGAATCATCCGGCGGTCTAGAAGCCCAATGATACCTCCCACTGCCGCCCCCGCCGCATGGCCGAGGTTGTCGATATTTGGGACAAGAAATCCAAGTAATGCATTCGCCAGTAAAATCGCGGCCATCCAGATGGTAGCACGCTTAGGAAATTCCGTCGGATTCCTCCAACCCACCACCGCAACCAGTCCAATCAGTCCCAGAACGACCGTCGATCCGCCTCCACTATGCACGACGAACGCCGAGGCTCCACTGGCCCAGGGCCGAGCCAGGTTTGCTACCAGGTTCGCACCTGCACCGAGGACGACGTAGATGGCCAAGAATTGCCAGGATCCGTACCAGGATTCGACGACTCGTCCCAACTGGACGAACGCGATCAGGTTGAGCGTCAGGTGCAAGAGATTGAAGTGAATGAATGTCGCAGTGAGGGTTCGCCAGAGTTGACCTCCATACAGCCCTTGCGGTGTGATGTCACCAAAGCCATGGCTGACTTGAGAGGAGACAAAACCTCCGTAAAGAAGTGACCTCGGCTGAATCGGCTCGTTTCGAGCGATGCCGAGCAGCACAAACATCAAAATCCAGGCCAGTGCGATGATGGACGTGACAGGAGCGCTTAGCAAAGCTGGTCGGTCGGATTCGAAATCCGCCGGCTCGACCATTATTGGCCTCCCCGATCAGAGGCGGACAACGCCCGAATTCGCTGCAATCGATCATTCAGCGTTTCGTCGTCAACCGTCGGGAAAACGTTGTTTGTTCCCACAGGCTCGTCAAGTGAAACCCAACTCTTGCAACCGTTTTGCTCGGAAGTAACGAGAATTCTAGGGGGAGGATCGGCCCGAAAAACGCGGACACCGAGGACCCAGAGTCCCGGATTCCGATACTGGAATCGCTTCAAGACCGTCTCGGAAGTCCAGACATGAAGGTCGGCAATTCCTTCCAGCAACTCGGGACGATCCACCCAGACAACACACTCAACCTGAGTCAGAGCGGGCAAGTCGAGCCTCCCTGGCGGAATGCCTTCAGCTCTCGGGATGTGGTCGTCACGGAGTCCCTGCTGACTTTCGTGCAGGTGAGTGGGATAGAGCCAGAATGTGGAGTGTTCTGGACGAAATTCCCCGGCATCCTCAGCGATGCCCCCCTTGCGAAGAATTAACGATTGACGCCCATCGGCCAAAGCGTCACAGACTCCCGCCCATTCCTTGAAAGCGATGTCACAAGTCGAGGGGATAGACTCAGGGATCACGGCCATTCATCCTTGGTTTCTCGATCCATGAGCTCGGAGACAGCGTTGCTTGGCGATTTCCCGTCAAATAGAATTTGCCGAAGTGCTGCGGTGATGGGCATTTCGATGTTTCGTTGCAGAGCCAGTTCGGAGACGCCACGGCATGTCGGCACCCCCTCGGCAATCTTCGGACTTGAGGCCTGGATCTCGACGAAAGACTCTCCCTTGCCGATTCGTTCTCCGAAGGCCCGGTTCCGCCCAAAAGGACTATAACAAGTCGTAATCAGGTCGCCGACCCCTGCAAGTCCCAGAAAGGTAGCTGGTCGAGCCCCCATCGCCGAGCCAAAGCGGGTCATTTCCGCGAGGCCACGGGTCAGCAGTCCTGCCTTGGCATTATCTCCGAAGCCAAGCCCATCGCAAATGCCTGCCGCGACACCAATCACATTCTTGAGCGCGCCGCCAAGTTCGACCCCGATGGCGTCTGGATTACTGTAAACCCTGAAACGGTCGGTATTCAATGTGTCTCGTACGAGACGGTTTAGGGTACTGTCATCGCCAGCCACAACCACGGAGGTCGGCAAGCCTCTTGCGATTTCCTCAGCATGACTCGGGCCACTCAAGATGGAGATAGGCCGCTCTCCCAGTTCATCTCGAATAATCTGACTCGGTCTGGCGAAGGTTTGCTGCTCGATTCCCTTGATGACACTCACCACTGGCAAACCTGCGGGAACGACGGGTGCCACCGAACGAATTGTGTCTCGAAGGTAGGCTGAAGGAATTGACACAATCAGGAGGTTCGCTCCCTCAAGGGCCTCTTCGATGTCACTCGTCAAGAAAATTGTATCGGGAAGTGGTATACCCGGCAGATAGCGTTCATTCTGCTTGGACACGCGGAGTTGCTCCATAAACTCCGGACGACGCGTCCAAAGTCTGACTCTGTGCCGGGAACGATCCAAGAGGACCGCCATGGCGGTCCCCATGCCTCCAGCCCCAAGAATGGCAATCTGATCGAGCGTCACGCGGTTGACCTTCAGACAGGACCATTTGTTGCGTCAGAGTTTCCTCCCCTTTCTCACTATACTCAATCACACGACTCAAGCCGACCGGGTGAACTCCTCCCAGACAACGAAACAAACCTCCACGCGATCTCTC
>NZ_JABBYO010000031.1 GCF_012958305.1 Tautonia rosea
TTTTCATAATTGAATATTTTCTTTCCGGACAATACCCTCATACCCTCACACCACTCGACTCCTCCAAGATCGCTCGAAACTTGGTGGTGTTGATATCGATCGAGAACCTCACACATCGGACCAATGGTTGACAATGGCCTCTGTCGCCATTGGTGACAGAATTACGGTTCGGCTACCCCGATCCTGGACTTGAGGAACTCGGAGAGCCCCTTCGGATCATCCGTGCCGATGCGGAGCGTCCCACGATGATGGCGGTGGATGGCAACACACTGTCGACCCCAGATGTTCCATACCCACCCACCTCGGATGCTCCAGTGAATGCCCCAACCCTCTAACAGAAGCGTCCGACCTGCCTCGATCTTCCGAATCTCGTCATAACGGACACTCGTTCGAAAAAATGGGACCGGACCGAAGTGGACGGAGAGGTGGTCGCCCATGTCCTCGACAGTCAGACTTCGGAAAGCGGAACCGAGAAACAGAAACATTCCTCCCATACCGACAAACAACAACCGGGCGGTGTAAGGCTCTCCAGAGATCAGGGCAAAGGCCATCATCAAGACACCGAAGACGTCGAGCAGAAGGTGCCAAGGGCCCCGCTGTGTGTGCCGGTAGCAAGTTTCGGGCTGTCCGGTCATTGGTGCTTCCTCAGGACCCTGGATTCGGCGAGAGCAATCGATTTCATTCGATCCCCAAGATCAGTTTCCCGATCATCCCTCGGCCTGTCCCTTCCTTCGAAGGAGCGTTGTTCGATTGGGAAATCGAGACATAGATCGGCCCAAAGACAGAGAAAGAGCCGCGACCCCCTCGAGCAACAACCTCCGTTGAGTGTTTCGCTTCCGATCCGACACGATTGCAAGAGAACCAAAGGGACTAGAGAACCAAAGGGACTGCGAAGTTCCCCTGGGGAACCCTTTCAGCGAGCAGGTCAATGGGATCGGCCTTGCCGCGCTAAACGGGACGAGATGTCAGAGGGCTCCATGCAAGAAGAGCGAATGTCGATGGCAACATTTCTGATCGAGTCGCAAGTCAGACCCAATGAGGTGGCACGTCAGGAGTCGAAGTCCGACGGAATTACCGAAGCCAAAATATATAGTTTCTCTGAAAATAGTTCAGGATCATGAGTCGGCAGAGTCCTTGATCCACTTCCAGACGAGCGAACCTCCTTCGTTGAGGATGCAACAAACCCTTAACTCAGCGATGAGGATACACCGGTCGATTGTCCGAACCTTGAACGATTCATCACGGCTCGCTTACCGGGCAACCTCTGTCTCAGAGATTTCGTCATCCGTCGTGCCCGATCTCCTTCAGAAAGTCCAAGTAAGCCTCATCCGGAGAGGGATCGCCGTCGAAGACGAGGACACCGAACCGTAGCCGAAAGCGTTTTTCTTCCTCAACGACCACCCGGCTTGGCTCGTCCCCAGTAAAGGCATGCCGCCCGAACGGGTTGGCCACGAGCAAGCCGTAATCCCTGGCGTGATACCACGAGCGACCGAAGTTGCCTGGATCAGGCATGATCAGCAAGCCGACCTGCTCGCCATTGATCTTCCCAACATAAGAACACCAATCGGACTGTCGACCCCAGACCCCAGCTTCATCGACCCCTCCCTCACTGTCGAGGATCCGTCCACCGTTGACCACCGCTAGCGGCGTGGCGAGCCGGACTCCCAAACCCATCTCCTCCTGGTCGCCAAAAACCAGAGCTCCGCCCACCGGCTGAAACTCTGAGTCCCAGATGAGTAAGGTGCCGGCGGATCGCACCAGAATGGTCACGCGACAAATGGCCTCTGCAATCACCTCGCCGGACCTAAGATACTGGTTTCGAACCGAGAAACGGCCCCGGCCCGGACCAACCTGCATCTCCTCAACGAACCCGGCATGCCGGATGGCGTCAACGTTCCGCCAGGAATCGGCCCCATTCAGGTCGCCGAAGGCCAGCCAAAGGCCTGGATGAAAGGTTGGGTGGTCATCAAGGTCAACGCCGTTGACGGGAGGGTTGGTGCGGGTAACCTGCACACCGCCGGGAGTGCGAAGGTGCTCAATAAACGGGCGGATCGTCTTCCCCTGATCAAAGATGTAAGTCGCGAAAGGCTCACCCCCAAGCGTGATTCGGAGACCTCCAGGCTGACTCTCGAAGGCAACGAAGGGCGTCTCGGGGGTGCAATCCGCCTGATCAAGTCTCGCCGAGCGATCGTCAGACCACGCCGATCCCGGCAAGACAAACAGAGCTAGCATTTGCGATCCCATCAAGCGCCATCGAGCGGTCATGATGAAGCTCCTCAGCAGGGGATTCAGGCTTGTGCGAGACAGTTTGGTCGACTCCAACGGACCCGAGCCAGCAGCGTATCTCCCTGCCATCCGTCCTCGGGTAGCGTCTCCCCCACACTCACCCAGGATTCCTTCGGTGACGCAGCGAGAGTGTGGAAGTTGCCCATGCGAGCCACATGAGACGGGTTGCCGATTCCATCGCCGATCAGCGGTAGCACAATTTTCTCGCTCGCGCGGATCAGCCGGGTGGTCTCCCGGTCCACTTCAGCCAGAAACAAGGGAGCCCGCCATCGCATAACATTGATGTTTTCCTCGGCTTTGCGGGTGTAGACCAGGAATAGCCCCTCCGAGTGCGTCAGCCAGTGCTGCTGGGTTGAGGACATTGCCAACGGTTCGCCGTCGTCCCAACACCAGGGGCGTTGAGGTTCCCAGCAAAGTCCATCGTCAGAGCGAGAGACATACCCTTTATCATCCTCGGCCCGGATCGTCATGAAGAACCGTTCATCGAGGTGGGCCAGCGAGGGTTCCAGCAGCCCTCGACCGCTTGGGTGAATCAGTTCGGTCCCAACTTGCCGGATGCGCAGGTCACGACCATCAAACACACATCGAAGGGAAGTGACGGACCGATGGGTGCGGCCCACTGGACCGAAGGAGAACGGAACGAGTAGGTCACCATCGTCGAGGACAATCCGTTGAGCGCAACCACAGGTAGCGATCGCCGAGCCCCGGGGATCATCCCAGACCAGACGTTGGGGCTCCGACCAGCGACCATCTGTGGAACGGATCACGAAGACGGGCCAACGACTTCTCTGGGGCCGAGCCAGAACTCCATTTTCGTAGAAGACGTTGTGTCCGACGGCAAGCACAGTGTCCGTCTGCGGGTGGTACTCCGGAACCACGTCACAGATTCCCACCTCCCAACCACCTGCGAGATCCTGTCTCCCTAGCCCCGGGATCGGTTCGGGAGGTGTCCAACTGCGGCCAAAGTCTGACGAGGTCGTCCAGTGAACAGGACCGAACACATCTGAACCGCTAATGGACTGGAGCGTCATCAGGGCCATCATGCCGTCAGTGGTGGGGACCATGCAGGAACGGGGATGGAACCAAGTTGTTCCACCCTGACGTCCAGGAAAGATTACGTCACGATCAATTCCGACAACCAAGTCGGTCAGAAACGAATAGTCGTCACTTCCCTTGGAGGCCGGCAGATTGAGCGCGCCACCCGCTACAACACAGGAGATCAGGCCGGCCCCTGTCGCCAGCAATCGACGCCGTTCGTGAAACACGCTGGGAGTCTCGATGACGGATGTCTCCTGCAGTTGGACCGATGAGGAGCTCAGTGGTTAGACGCCTCGTCCGGCTCCGATTGTTGCTTGCCCCAACTCCGCCGTCAAATCAAAGGGATTGAACCATGGTGGGTGAAAGAACGGGGCAAACCGCTTCGGAAATGAGGAGATTCGAATAGGATTTGTTACATAAATTTTTTGAAAAAATCCAAGGTTTTCATTTGAAATAACAAGGATTAGAGTTCATTCGTGGACATCAGCCAGTGGCATGAACCGAGTGCATCAGTCCGTCTTGGTGAGATCGAGCGTTCAACCTGAGGCGATACGAGTGAGACAAGGAGGGCATCGGGCAGCGGCTCAGTTTCTCTGTCGAACCCTTTCGAAAAACTCGACGATGGGCCGAGGATCGTCGAGCCCATGGGGGTGGTGGTCTTGCCCTGGCTTGACGATCTGCTCAACCAGTCCTCCCAACACCTGGTACCGCTCAAAGAGCTTCTCAGAATTTTCCCGGTGCGGCACTACGGTGTCAGCATCTCCGTAGACCAAAAGGATCGGCAACTCAGCCCTAGCCAGCGGTTCAAGGTGGTCCACGGGGTTGAACGGGTAAGCGATTGCCTCTTTGTCGTCGTTGAATCCATACGCACACAGCAGCTTGACCCAATCTTCGGGGGAACCTTTACCCTCACCGAGCCCCTTTGGTCTCCCCCCCGGCCAACTCTTGAAGTCACAGACACCGTTATCGAGGTAAACCAGGAGTGTGCGGTCGGGATGCCTGGCTGCCCAGGCCATGCAATACAACGCCCCCCGGCTCAGGCCGATCAGTGCCGGCTTGGGCGTGAACCCATACTCGCGAACCAGCATATCATAAAACTTCTCCCATTGCTTCATGGCCTTGGTCGAGCCGAACTGGTCTGGGACACCGAGGTAGACGAGATACCATCCCCTCCGGAGGAGCTCGATGTCTGCATTGGGAAACGCCCCAAAGAACTCGCCCCGCCAGGCCCAGGGTCGGCCCGGCAACGGCTCCGAAGGCTCGATGACAATCGCATCAGCGTCCCCAAACCGAACATCATATCGAACGAAGCCTTGCCACTCGCTCACCTCACCCAGGAACGGATGTGGATCGTCGGTCAGTGCAACAATCGGAACGATTCCCAGGATCAAGTGAATCATTGGCATAGGGTTGGGACTCAAGGGAGAAAACGAGCAATGCGGCAGTCCTTCCATTCTCAGACAAAGGAGCGGCCAACGCAATCGAGGTCGATGCCGTTCGAGTGACTCTGAAAACAACAATCGACTTGTTTCATACGATTACCTACAGCGATGAGCATCCTCAAGGGATTTTGTTGGATGATTGGCAATGGATCTTAAGGAGTCAGCCTCTGTCACACGAGTTCGAGCCTGGGCGTAGTCCATCAATCGCACTGATGCAATAGGTCGAGATCGAGCTCAGAGTAGCCCCACGATGGACGTTGCTTTTTTCGAACGACTCTTCGAGACGGCTAGCCTCATTGCCCGTCATCCAGATTATCCAGGCAAACAGCGGGTCGTCGATGATTGCCGAGCTGAGGTCAAGGAACTGACTGTCTCCGGGCGGATCAGCGCTGAGCAGGGACAAACCCTCCTACGCATTCTCGCCGGGGTAAAGCAGCCGACCGTTTGAGCGGTCCCTTCGCTCAATCGATCGATCGTTCTGTACGAAGAAGACACGCCAATCCTTCGACGCGGGAGAGGCGGCGTCGCTGTCGACAAAGCGAGACCCGTCTTTTTGGGCCTGTGCGTTCATCGTCTCCAATCCCACGCGTTCGCCCCCACTCAAGCACTTGACGGTCGACCTCGAAGGGTCGCTCGTCTCGGTGCCCTGGATTGATCACATCAAGGAATCATTCTTCGTCCTGACCATCTGCTCAGGGATTTCCTGAGTGTTCCGCACGAGGCCATCGGCCCGGATCGAGGTTCTGTGGTTCAAGGGAGAAGCGACATCGATGGAAATTTCCTTGACCATGGTATTGGCGTTGCGACGCTGAGCCCAGGAATCAATGAACTCACCTGAGAGGAAAGTCGGGATCGACTCGGAGACCTCAGTTGGCCTTTGGTCCCAACAACCCTTCTTCGCAGACCAACATGAACCCGACGCTCTTGGCAACTTCGATTCTCCACAACGCAAGTGCATAATAGATATATATTTCAGGAATTTCGATTCGGCTCTCGGGTCGTGTATCCAATTCAAATCAAAGTCCATCCACTTTAGATTCGAGATTCATTTGTTTGCACTCTGCTGAGCGAAGCCCTTGAAGAAAAGAGACCGAGCCACCGACTTTTCAATCCTGTCTTGGTCGGAAAGAATATGGTGTGTCCGGGCGCGATTGGTCGCGTCCGTCCTCTCGATGGAACTCCACCTGCCCGAGGGCCAACGCATGAGCGATTCTCGCGGACCCCGCATTGGGCCCGGCCTCATTCTGATGATTCTCATCGCGAGGATTTCACTACCAGTAATAGCGGATGAACCAAACGCGATTGAGTTCAATCGCGACATCAGACCAATCCTTTCCGAAAACTGCTTTTCCTGCCACGGACCCGACGCTCGGAATCGCAAGGCTGGACTGCGTCTGGACGAAGAGGAAGGCGCAAAGGCCAGGCTCGCAAGCGATGGGCATGCTGTCGTTCCTGGGAATCGGGACGAAAGTGAATTAATTTATCGCGTAACCTCAGATGAACCCGAAGAACGCATGCCACCTCCGGCAGCGGGAAAGTCGCTGACTTCCGAGCAAATCGAGCTTCTGGAACGCTGGATTTCCGAGGGTGCCAAGTGGGAGCCACACTGGTCCCTCACTCCAATCAAGAGACCAGAAACTCCTTTTGTAGACGAACCTGGATTCGTGCGTAACCCAGTCGATCACTTCATCTTGGCAGCCCAACGAGCCAACGGCCTGAGTCCAACTGCAGAAGCCGATCGAGTCACGCTCATTCGCCGGCTTAGCTTCGACCTTCTTGGCCTTCCTCCCTCACCCGAGGACGTGAACCAATTCCTGAACGACACCGAACCAAGGGCATATGATCGACTGGTCGATCGGATGCTATCGTCGCCACATTATGGCGAACGGATGGCCATGTTCTGGCTCGATCTGGTTCGTTACGCGGATAGCGTAGGGTACCACGGCGACCAGCCGGTGTCAGTCTCGCCTTTCCGTGATTATGTTATCAAAGCGTTTAATGAAAACAAGAGATTCGATCAATTTACGATTGAGCAACTTGCTGGCGACCTTCTGCCCGATGCAACGCATGATCAGAAGATTGCATCGGGATACAATCGCCTCGGCATGATGAGCGCCGAGGGAGGGGTTCAGCCAAAAGAGTACCTTGCC
Source organism: Tautonia rosea (assembly GCF_012958305.1). NCBI lineage: Bacteria > Pseudomonadati > Planctomycetota > Planctomycetia > Isosphaerales > Isosphaeraceae > Tautonia > Tautonia rosea. The sequence goes on from NZ_JABBYO010000031.1 coordinate 6,917, forward strand.
AAATACGCGGCGGAACGGGTTCGCAATGTGTCCGGAGCATGGTTGGGAGTGACGATCGGCTGCGCCGAGTGCCACGACCACAAGTTTGACCCCTGGACAACACGTGATTTCTACCGAATGGAGGCGTTTTTCGCCGACATCCAGGAGCGAGGACTCTATAGCGGGAGCGACTTTGGACCCTCCATTCCCGTGCCGACGGACGAACAGGCACTGGCTCTTGCAGAACTTGACACGAAGCTGGCAAGAGTCGGATCGATTCTCGACACCCCAACTCCGGAGCTCGAAGCGGCCCAGCTCGATTGGGAAGCCTCAGTCGCACCAAGCATCGATTGGAAGACCCTCACTCCGATCGAGGCGATCTCCGCGAAGGGGGCGGTGCTCAACGTGCTTGAAGATGGATCGGTCCTGGCCAGCGGCGAATCGCCGTCACAAGATATCTACACCATTCGGGCAACGACACCATCTTCCCTGACCGGAGTCGTTGCGTTGCGAGTCGAGGCCCTGCCGGACGACTCCTTGCCGGCGAGGGGACCTGGTCGTGCGGAAAACGGGAATTTCGTCCTCACTGAGTTGACCGTTGCCCTCCAGCGGTTACCGGACTCGACTCTGCAACCCCTGGTGCTTGAACATGCGACCGCAACGTTCGAGCAAACAGAGGGTGCAGAGAACAACTCAGAAAAGACCTGGTCCGCGACCTTTGCGATCGACCAGGACACCCAACAGCCAGGTCTCGGCTGGGCAATTCTGGGAGAGACCGGGTTGCCGAACCAAGCGATTTTTGAAACCGCGATCGACCTGACACTCAGGGAAGATTCGGTGCTAACCGTCACACTGGCCCAGAATCATGAAAATCCCCAACACACCCTGGGCCATTTCCGACTCTCGGTCGCAACTGTGCCTCGGCCGGTGATCGCACCCGGTCGCGGTCTTCCCAGGCCAGTCAGAGATGCACTGGTCGTGGAACCGTCTCGTCGCGATGACGATCAATACGCAGTGCTCTCGGCCTACTATCGGTCGATCGCACCAGCCCTTGAACCGCAGCGAGCAGAACTGGCCGCGTTGCAAGCGGAGCGTGCCCATTTGAATGGTCAGGTAACAACCATGCTGGCAACCGTATCGGTCCCACCTCGGACGATCCGAGTGCTGCCTCGGGGGAATTGGATGGACGATTCGGGAGAGATCGTCCTTCCTGGCACACCTGCGGTCTTGCCAGGGCCGGCATCCTCGGAAGACGGAGAGCGGCTGAATCGCCTTGATCTGGCCCGTTGGATCGTCGCCCCTGAGAATCCACTCACTGCTAGGGCCCTCGTCAACCGGCTCTGGAAACTCTATTTCGGAGAGGGCCTTTCTCGAACAATGGACGATCTGGGCAGTCAAGGTGAATGGCCAAGCCATCCAGAACTGCTCGACTGGCTTGCTGGTCGTCTAATTGATTCGGGCTGGGATGTGAAGGGGCTAGTCCGCACGATTGTCACGTCCGGAACCTATCGACAATCATCGGTAGCATCGGACTCAATACAACAACATGATGCCTACAATCGCTGGCTCGCTCGGCAGTCACGATTTCGGCTTGACGCGGAACTTGTGCGAGACTCTGCGCTTTCCATCTCAGGTCTCCTGAACAAGGAAATCGGAGGACCGAGTGTGAAGCCGTATCAGCCGCCAGGATACTGGGCGTTCCTGAACTTCCCGACTCGAGAGTGGCAAAACGACCAGGGCATGAATCTCTACCGACGCGGGTTGTACACCCACTGGCAGCGCCAGTACCTCTATCCCAGTCTGCTCGCTTTCGATGCCCCAAGTCGCGAAGAATGCACGGCCGAGCGTGTCCGCTCTAATACTCCTCTCCAGGCCCTCGTCCTCCTAAACGATCCGGCTTATGTCGAGGCTGCGCGGTCCTTTGCCGAACTCATCCTTCGGGAGGGAGGATCGACCTCCGACGATCGGTTCGACTGGGCGTTCCTGCATGGTCTTTCACGGACGCCCAGACCTGCAGAGCGAGAAGTTCTCCATGCCCAACTTGAGAAGCACCTTGCGGCCTATCGAACGGATCGTAAGTCGGCAACAGAACTACTCTCGATCGGGGCACGACCTGTCCCAGTCGAATTTGATGTTGCGGAGTTGGCGGCATGGACGAATGTGGCCCGGACGCTCCTGAACCTTCACGCTACGATTACCAGGAATTGAGCCATGGATTCCCAATTGCTCCAACGACAGAGCCTCGCCCTGACCCGTCGTGGTTTTCTGGGTCGTACCGCATGCGGGGTCGGCAGCCTGGCACTGGCCGAATTGCTTCAGGGTCGTGCGCGAGGGGCCGATCGGACGTCCGGGGTCCTCGGAGAACCTCATTACCCGATCAAGGCAAAACGCGTCATCTGGTTGTACATGGCCGGTGGCATGAGCCACCTGGAAACGTGGGACCCCAAGCCAAAACTTGGCGAACTCCACGGTCAGCCAATGCCCGAATCGATCACCGCCGGGCAGCAGATCGCGCAGCTTCAAGGGCAGCGGCTCAACTGCTTCGCGCCGCAACATCCGTTCCAACGATTCGGCGAATCGGGTCAGGAAATCAGCACGATCTTCCCATTGATCGGCGAAATGATCGCGGATGACCTTTGCATTATCCGGTCCATGCACACCGACGCAATTAATCACGACCCAGCCCACACCTTGATGAACACCGGATCGATGATTACGGGACGGCCGAGCATGGGATCGTGGCTGCTCTATGGTCTGGGAAGTGAGATCGAAAACCTGCCCGGTTACGTGGTCATGGTCTCGACCGGCAAGTACGGCCAGTCGCAGCCGATCGCCGCGAGACAGTGGCATTCGGGATTTCTTCCCAGTGAGTTTCAGGGAGTTCAGTTCCGAGGACAGGGCGATCCAGTCATGTATGTGAATAATCCGAAAGGAGTCACCCCTGATCGCCAACGCGACGTGGTCGAAGCCATCGAGGCATTGAACTCAATTGAGAACGAGGCAGTCAATGATCCCGAGATCGAGGCACGCATCAGCCAGTACGAATTGGCATTTCAGATGCAAACCAGCGTCCCCGACCTGGTGAATTTTGCAAACGAGCCAGCTTCTATCCGCGAGCTATACGGCACAGAGGGGGGTGACGGTTCCTTCGCGTCCAACTGCCTGCTGGCCCGCCGGCTTGCTGAACGCGGTGTGAAGTTTATTCAATTGTATCATCGTGACTGGGACCATCACGGCGCGATTAAAGAGCACGTTGCCGGGACCGCTGCGGAGGTCGATCGTGGCGTGGCCGCACTCGTGACCGACCTCAAGCAACGAGGAATGCTCGACGACACTCTCATTGTTTTCGGCAGTGAATTCGGGCGGACTCCGATGGCACAGGGAAATGGTCGGGACCATCACCTGGCCGGATTCAGCATGTGGTTAGCCGGCGGGGGCATTAAGCCCGGCGTTCACTTCGGAGCAACGGATGAACTCGGCTATCATGCCGTCGAGAATCGCGTGCATATCAATGATCTTCACGCAACGATGCTTTATCTGCTGGGGATCGAACACACAAAATTGACCTACCGATTCCAGGGAAGAGACTTCCGGCTCACCGATGTGGGAGGATCGGTGGTTCGGGATATCTTGGCCTGATCCCCGGATGGGATCACTATTCCAGGGGTCTTCTGTTTCGGCAACCGAGGCCTTCCTCCACAGGTTTTGTTCTTTTCTGGCTTCGGACGGAGGGATTGAGTCGATCCCTCCATCTCGAAGGTCAACTCCGGTCAACCGTCAACGGGAATTGGTTTGGCGACATCTCGTTGCGATCTTGGCCAGAAGAGAAACAGGACAAGGCAACCAGCCAACGGTACAAGCCCCACGATGACCAGACCAAGTCCATAACTCCGCGTCTGTTCGATGAGGCTTCCGATCCGAATTTGCCAGAGGCTCGAAGCAACCCATCCCCAGGCAGCTAATCCACCGGACAGGATTCCCATCCGTTTGGCCGACAATTCTTGAGTAAACGCATAATAGTACGGATGCAACCCGAGGATTCCCGCTCCGGCCACAAGCAAGAGCGTCACCATCAGGGCACCGGATCCGGCAAAGGGGACAAGGCACGCCCCCACCGCGAGGAGAGAAAATATCAGGTACCCGAGTCTTCGAGCGTCTTCGACGACCCAGCCTCGGCTTGCAAGGCGCGCAACAAGCAGGCCAGACAGGATGCAGCCGACATCCGCAACAATAAAGTACGCTGACATGATTCCTCGTGTCGCGAGCTTGCTGTACCCGTGATAGTCCTGCAAAAACAATCCGAGCCATGCCCGAAGGAACTGCCAGCTGATCGTCAGTGATGCGATCACTACGACAAGCACTCCAAGCCTCCGAACGAGCAATCTGCGATCCCCCACAAGGGGCTTGGAAGGGATCGAGTAGCCGAGCGGAAGCCTCAATTCCTGGTCTCGTACCACAACAAGCCACAATGGAACCCAGACAAGGCCCACAAGGCCAATCGACCAGAACGGAAATTCCCAGGTGAATCCGGATCGTTCAGCCGCTTCGATGTAGAGGGGAACCGCGACGGCTCCAATCGAGGCTCCACTTTGAAGAATGCCATTACCCAGAGCGAGCCCTTGTGGCGGCAGGATCGCACGAACCGTCAACAACGCACACGGCCAGTGGCCCGCCTCGAACACTCCCAGTACAACACGGCAAAGCAGGAGCCATCGATACGTTCCTGTGCCCGGTAAGTCTCCGGAACTTTCAAACCAATCGGTAATCCAGGTCTGGCCCGCACCAGCCGTCGCAATCCCTGCGAGCGACCACCCAATCAAGACGATGGGATAAAGCCAGCGCGGTCCCCATCGGTCGGCGAGAAGCCCGAACAGGATCGAACCAAAGGCAAAGGCATAGCCGAAACACCCTTCGACCATACCGACTCGGCTTTCCGTCAACGAGAATTCGTTCTTGAGCGTCGGTAGCGTCACGGCCAGCGCCTGCCGGTCCATGTAATTCAACATGGTCGCGAGCAGGAGAACGCCACAGATGAGCCAGGCACGTGTACCAAAATGCCCGGAAGACGTCAGAGATTCCACGTGTCACCCGTCCCGTCGATCATGCGTTGAAGATAATGGCCCACCCCTTCGGAAAAGACGCGGAAGAGCTCCTCACCCTTCTCCGCAGAAGCCACGGCCGGGTGCCCGATATGGCCCATGTGACTCCGATCTCGCATTGTCCATCCGCGAGAGGCGGGGGATGCACCTTCGCCGAATCGCACTTCCGGCACTTCTTGGAACTCAGGGGATACAAACTCGGGATGGAGCGCCAACATCATCGAGGTTTCCCATTCACACGCATGTCCCATCGACCTTTGCGAGAGGCCAGGGATGGCCCCGTAGGGATCACAGCTTTCCCAGTAAGTCAGCGAGGTGAGAAGCAGATCATCGCGATTCCGATGCGACTGCCTGAGTTCGAAAATCACCTGCTGGGATGGAACGATGTTTCCACCGTGACCGTTGAGAAACGCGATCTTGCGAAATCCATGAACCAGGAAGTTCTCGGCAAGGTCCCGGAGGAGGTCGAGATAAAGCCTCGGAGTCGCCGAAACGGTTCCTGGCATATCAAGATGATGATGCGAATTTCCAAGCCATTGCAATGGCGCAAAGAGAACCCTTTGGGCAATTGGGGTTTGCTTCACGCGCTTCAGTACCTCACCGAGGAGCATGCTGTCGGTAAAAACAGGCATGTGATGCCCGTGTTGTTCGAGTGCAGCGATGGGCAGCACCACCGGAGTCTTTCGGTCAAGCTCAGCCACCGACGGCCAGCTCATCTCAATCAGTTCCATATTGGCCCCCCTTGTGGGCAACAGCGTCAAAGGAGTCTACGAAGCAACTCCGACTCTGACCAGTGAGCTGAAAGGGACATCAAGATCTTGAATCCAAAAAAACGGGGTGCCCGTTGACATCGTTGATTTTGATCAGGAATCATTCCTTCGATCTCACGGGGAGTTGTTAGATTTCGAGCAACGTTGAGAGAAGAACGAACGGTTGAACGTATCATTTTTTTAGAATAAGTGAAAGTTTCTATCTGATGATGGCGTTCCACCATGATCTTGCCCCACTCGATCTATTTCAGGAGCTCCTCAGATCGAACCCGAGAAGAGATCACCTGCTCGTGAGGGCCCATACACTCACATGATGGCCTCATCGACTTCGACGAGGTTTATTGATTCGAGATCGGGTTCGACTGGACCTCAACGCCCCTCGATTCCTCAACCGGCCAGTAGCAGCTCGGATGGACCAGTCAGATCCCCGGGATCGGCTCCCAGCTCGCCATCGTTTGTGTGAACGATCGCGGAAGGTCCGAAACCAGTCGGAGTTGGCCGACATCAAACAGAGTATGTAGTACGGTAGACGACAGGTGTTGTCCGGTAATTGCCTCGGTCTGCGGCTCTCCGCCGTCGCGACTGGATTGGCCGATCACCTGGCCGCCCGGGAGTCCTCCGCCGACCAGCAGGAGTGGCCCCAGAGATCCCCAGTGATCACGGCCTCCTTTGGCATTGATCCGAGGAGTCCTCCCCATCTCTCCGCAAGCCACCAGGAGGATCGTTTCGTCGAGTCCCCGAGCGTACAGATCGTCGACGAACGCGGAGAGCGCATGATCAAGTGGAGGCCCCATGTAGCTCATTCCCTCGACCATCGTCGCATTGTTGACGTCCGCGTGCATGTCCCAGACAAAATTGGTTGTAACGGTGACGAACCCGGCTCCGCGTTCGCAGAGTCTCCGGGCCAAGAGAAGGAGTTTGCCAAGCGACTTCGCGTTATCAAGGTAATTTGTGTGGTTGTTCCACACCTTTCGAATCGATTCGGCTCGAACCAGGGGGGCGGTATCGTAACGCTCGACGACGTGGGCATCCTCGCGATCCAGGTCAAATGCCTCGGCCAGGCCGCCGTCGAGCAGACGGTAGGCTTGATCCCGCATCCGGTCGATCCCTTCAATCGCCGGGGCGTGATCGAGCCCCCTGGCAAGACCGTCGAGGCGCCCGAGCAATCGACGGCGGTCATTCATCCGCTCTCGAGGAATTGCTAACGCGAACTCACCGGTCCCTTGAGTTGAGGCCGCCGGGTCGTACGGTGCATCGGCAGTTGAAAGCGGGCCAGTGGCGTCGAATCGCCCGAACGAAGTCGTGCCCGGCTGCGTTGATTCATCGACCGCTCGGGGGAAGAGAACGACGTTGGTCGGGAGACCGGATTTCGGATGGTTCGCCCCGGCAACCCGAGCATACACACAACCAAGGTTGGTCTCGAACGTGTCACGACCCACGAGCGGCTTGAGATTGTGATTGGAATCTCCAGGGACAAACGATCGGAGAATGTTCAATCGGTGAGCGCGTTCAGCGAGTCGAGGGAATGAGCCACCGAAGGTCACACCCGGAAGGCTCGTGGAGACTTCTCCCGTCGCACTTCGAATCCCCTCAGGTCGATCCATCTTCGGGTCGAACGTCTCGAACTGACTCGGGCCACCGTGCAGGAAAAGAAAAATGACGGATTTTCCCGTGAGCACGCCCGGAAGACTTCCGTCAGAGACTCGTGCTTGAAGTGTTGCGATCTGCCCGAGCGTCAGCCCTGCAGCCCCGATTGCAACCGAACCTCCCACCCGCAGGAATTCGCGACGACTTCCTGCCGGGTCGCGATCAAAAAAGGTGAGCATCGCAGACCCTCCGGCGATCGCTGGGCGGCATGTATGAGACTGAGAAAAAAATGAGAGACACGTTTCACGCATTGAAACGGGTCGTGCAGGTTCGGTCAATCACCAAGCACAGACCGAAGACATGACAATCGCCCAATGACACGGCCCAACCCGTTGCGGAGAGGAACGGTCCCCGAGATAGTGAAGGCCTGTCATAGATCGAGTGCCTTCGACGCCTCCAGCGATCGGATCCTGCCGAACGGGGTGATGAGGCATGCTCGACAACGGACTCGTACGAAGAGTGGACCCTCGCCCTTGTCCAAACGCCCGAGCAGGGGTCATGTGCCTGAATTTCACTCGCGTGGATCATCGTACTGCCGTTCCAATCGAGATGGCCGGGTCATCCGAAGTTCAGACTCGGGGACAAACGGTCCACCACCCCCGCTTGAAGGAAACGCCACCCCGATGCTCAACCGCAGAGAATTGCTTCGACTCGTACCCGCTTCGGCCCTTCTCCACGCGACCAGCCGGGGAGCGTCCGGATCCGAGTTTACCAAAATCGACTCGCATATTCACATTCATCAACCTGCCCCAGCGTTGATCTCGACTCTGGACGCGACTGGTTGGCGCGGGCTCGACATCGTTGTTTGCCCCGCCGTCAGCAACGAACTGTTCGATCTTGGTGCAAAGCTGTCCGCAACTCAGAAGGTTGCAGAAAGAAGTCAGGGAACACTTGCCTGGGCATCAACCTTCGATGCACGCCACTTCGAGGATCCGGAGTTCGTGGAGCAGGCGATTGCCCACATACGACGGACGTTCGACGAGGGGGCGATTGGGGTGAAAATCTGGAAGACCATCGGCATGGCCATCCAATCGGAATCCGGGACCTATCTCCTACCCGATGATCCGAGGCTTCTTCCGATCTACAAAGCGATTCGAGACGCCGATCGAACACTCGTCGCCCACCTCGCCGAACCCGATGGTGCCTGGCTTCCTCTGAATGATCAAAACCCCGAGTATGCATACTACTCCAGAAATCGCCAGTGGCACATGCTGGACAAAGCTGGGGCCCCTACTAAGAGAGAAATCCTCGCCGCGCGGGACAGGGTCATGGCCCGATTCCCGGATCTCCGCGTCATTGGCTGCCATCTCGGAAGTCATGAGGATGACCTCGATGCCCTGGCGAAGAGGCTCGACACTTTTCCCCAGTTCGCGGCCGATACGGCAGCTCGCGTGCGATACTTCGCACGAGGAAATCATGAACGCGTGAAGGAATTTCTCACAAAATACCAGGATCGTATCATTT
>NZ_JABBYO010000032.1 GCF_012958305.1 Tautonia rosea
CCCCATTTCCTTCCGGAAGTGCGGGGCGTTTGTGTGCGCGCGCTGGGTTTACGTCCTTGAGACACCCAATGGACCTGCGAATCACGGCTTCTGCCGCACTCGATTCGGAACTGCCGCCTTGCCGGACGATGGGATCGTGGGCATGATGCGATCACCTACACGCTCGATTCGACCCGATCAATCCGGAAGGTTGTTGGTTGGCTCGGGTCGAGGTTTCTGGAACCAGCGGTCCTGAATTCGTTCCAATCGAAGCGAGCACACCCATGACAGCACTGACGAGAATCATGTACGGAGCCGCGTTCCTTGGGCTTGTGACGGCGGCAGCGATTGCAGCGACGCCGAGGGAAGAAACATCGCAGGACTTCAACACCATTTTTGACGGTACGAATGCCGATTCCTGGATCAATAATGCCAACGGTGAGCCGATCGCTTCAACCGTCGTGCAGGAGGACGGTCTGAATCCGCATGGGGTCGGTGCGTACGTGGTCCTGTACAAGGAACCGGTCAAGGACTTCGTGCTCGACTTCGATTACAAGCTGACTCCGGGATGTAATTCAGGCATCTTTCTTCGGGTCGGGAATCCGAAAGACCCGGTGATGACGGGCCTGGAAGTTGCGATCGACGACACCAAGGGGACCGGGTTTCACGACTCGGGAGCGTTTTACGACCTGGTCAAGCCGGAGGCCAACACTCAGAAGTCGGCCGGTGAGTGGAACCACATGACAATCACCGCCCGAGGGCCAATCATCACGGTCGAATTGAATGGCGAACAAATCAACACCATTGATCAGTCTCAGTTCTCTGAATCTGGCAAGCGGCCCGATGGTTCTAGCCACAAGTTCCGAAACGTCGCCATCGCCGATCTGATCCAGGAAGGGTACTTCGGCTTCCAGGATCATGGCCAGAATTGCTGGTACACGAATGTGCGTCTGAAGAAACTCGACCAATAACGCAGGTGATTCTCAGGATCGACGGCAAGGTTGATGAGCTCTGCTCAACGATCGACGGGAATGGCCCGTCCCTGGCGTGTGGAAGCGCGTCGAGGGATGGGCCATTGGGATTTGCGAAGATGAGCAGGGGATGCGGATCAGGCCGCGACCTTACGGCACTCCTCGGCGCAGCGCCGGCAGGCCTCGGCGCATCGCTTGCAGTGCTCGGCCCGATGCTTCTCGCACTCGGCGGCGCAGCGGTCGCAGGCGTCGGCACAGAGGCGGCAGACGGCGGCAGCCAGTTGCGAGCCGCGGCTCATGAAGCCGGAGCAGGTCCAGCACAGCTCGGCACAGTCACGGCAGGTGCGAACGCACTCGGCCATCATCGGATCGCCGATGCAGGCATCTCCGCAGTGCTCGCACTCCTGGGCACAGGCTAGGCAGGCTTCGATGCAGCTCTGGTATTGCTCGTGGGCCATGTTGATCTCCTTTGATCTGGTTCGAAGTGGTGGGCCATCGAGTGGCCGGGCTGATGTCTTCGGGCGAGTCATGAACGCCAGTGCCTTTGGGGTCAACGACCGAGGGGGCTGTGCGATCGCCCCGCGGTGTATCCCGTCCAGGCAAGCGTTGATCAGCACATCTCTTTCGTGCAAATGGTGCGCCTGCCCGTCGGAAACGCAGAGGTCGGTCTGCCGGGATCGTTCAATGGTCCGAAAAGGCTAGTCGTCGTCCGGCTCCGGGGCGAGGGCGTCCCTCGGGAGGCTTCATCGGTTGAAACGGAACCGGCCCGAGGTCGTGATTGAGGAGAAGACGAGCATCCACCCCCTGGCCGCGATCCTCGCGATTGAAGACCGCGCGGGAATTGCCTACGATTGCAGTACGAGACCCAGAGCGGTTGTCCGTCCCTCGATCTCGGGTGTGCGAAGGAGCAGGCTCGGGGGAACGCGAGCATAAAATTATGTCGTCAGGATGGGTTGACCGATGGCGTCGCTGGCTGGGTTTCTCGATCGCCTCGTGAGCGAGGGGCGGGTCGTGTTCCGGGACGCTCCCCGAGCGAAACCCTCGGCGGACGATCGGACCGAGGCAGTGACGCGTCTGAGACAGGCGTTTGACGATATGCTGATTGAGCTAGCGGGGCCTCCTCTCGCATTCGACGAGCGGTCGGCCCTGGCCGCGGCGGAGTGGACCCGAACGGCGTGCTGGTTCCTGGTCAATCGGGGGGAACCGGCCGAGGTGGTCGAGCACGCCCTGAGGCTTCCGCCGCCGCCGCGATCGGCGGGTGAGCATCTTTCGGCTGACTTGACGTTTCGATATCTGGCGGCGGTGCATCGACGGGCAAGAGCGATCGATCCGGGCGACGTGCTGTCGAGGACCCTGGCCGAGGCGATCCGCCGCTGGCCCCTCTCGGGGGTGTTGTCCGACGTGGAGGACGGACCGACCTCGCCGATCGACTTTGACGGGCACGAAGGGCTGTTGCTGTTGTTTGCCGAACGATTGGCGGCTCATCCGAAACCGAGATGGACCCCATCGGTGACTCCGGGACGTGATTGGCTCGGATTGGCTCTCGACGCGATCGGCCCCCCCCGCACATACTTCATGGAGAATGGTGCTCAAGGACATGATTCGACCTCTCCTCCCAATCCCACTGCCCGAGAACGCCCAGGAATCGATCCTGAACGATAGGATGCCAGGATCAAACGCGGAAATGATGCCCGGCCAGATGTGTCGGTTTGGCTCGATGATGCGGACAACGATCGATCGGAGGATGCCCCTTGGCCGAGCTTGATCCCCACGCCTCGCTCGTCGTCAATCGCCTGAGGAGCGACGTGATCGAACCGCTGAAGCGGCGGTTCGTGGGCCGGGACGAGGTGGTGGACCTGATCGCCCTGGCGGTCGTCTCGGGAGAGCATTTGTTTTTGCTCGGCCCGCCCGGCACCGCCAAGTCGGCCGTGATCCGTGGGTTTGCCGAACGAGTGCAAGGACGTTATTTCGAATACTTGCTCACGCGATTCAGCGAGCCGAACGAGCTATTCGGCCCGATCGACCTGGCACGGTTGCGCGAAGGGGCTGTGGCGACGGTGACCACAGGAATGCTGCCGGAGGCCGAGTTTGCGTTTCTCGACGAGCTGTTCAACGCCAATAGCGCCATCCTGAACAACCTGTTGACGGTGCTCAACGAGCGGCGATTCCGACGCGGAGCCGAGGTCCACCAGCTCCCCTTGCTCTCGCTGTTCACGGCCTCGAATCACCTGGCCGAGGACGAGGCGCTCAACGCGCTCTTCGATCGGTTCCTGATTCGATGTCATGTGGATCACTTGCCTCGGGAGGCGATGCCCCGATTACTCTCGGCCGGCTGGGACCTGGAGCGCACCGAGTCCTCCGTGGCGGGGGTTTCGGCCGGAGACCTGAGAGCCCTCTCGCGCCGGATCTTCGACGTCGATCTCTCGGGAGTGTCCGGCCCGTACGCGGATCTGGTCTGGAAGATCCGGGATCTCGGGCTGGCGCTCTCAGACCGTCGAGCGGTGAAGGTCTTGAAGCTGGTCGCGGCCTCGGCGTTGCTGAGCGGCCGGAGTAAGGCGACGAAGTCGGACCTCTGGGTCTTGCGATCCGTCTGGGACCGCGAGGAGCAAATTGACCCGCTTCGGTCGCTCGTCGGCACGGTTCTCGAGCAGGCAGCCGAGGAGGAGCCCGAGGTTCCCCGGCACCCCCTGGCCGAGCCTCCCGATCGGGTCGACGGCGAGGACCTCGCCCGGCAACTCGACGCCGTGGCCCGGCAGCTTGATGAGGCGAAGGAGCGTCCCCTGACCCTGCTCGCCGCCGCCCGTCTCCGCGACCGCCTGGCCGAGCTGAGCGATCGAGCGGCCTGGGTAGCCGACGAGAAGGCCAGGGATCATCTGATCAAACGGGCCTCGGCGCTGCTCGATCGTCTGGGGTGAAGCGGGTTCGATCGGTCTGAAGTCCCGCTCCAATCGCACTGACCTCAACGGGGTGGATGTTTCTCTCGACCTCGCAACGGAACGGCTCATGAAACCTCCTGTTGCCGCTTCGCACCACGAATCAACGCCGCTGGAGGGAGTTCGAGTGGCCCGGATCGGGCGATCGGACCTGGCGGCGCTGGCGAGGTTGCGCGGTCGGCCAGACGTGAGGGTGCAGGCCGAAGGGGAAGACGAAGGAACACGGGAACGGGTCTGGGTGGCCTGGGAGCCTCCGGATCGAGGCCAGCGCGACGAGGTGGTCGAGGCGTTGCTGCCGGTCTCGGGGGTCATCTTCGCCCGGATCGGAGAAGGGGGGGAATGGTCTCGGGTCGGGCGATTCCTGCCCGAGTTCGGGCAAGGGCCTCCAGAGGGCATCGGGCACCGGGAATGGGGCTGGCCCCTGGATCGGGTCCTCGTGCCGGGAGCGATTCGAGGCAATGCGCCCGGGTCGGTGGTCGAGACGGCTCGACTTCGCCTGGTCCGGGACGATCGCGATCGGCCAGCGACGGCCCTGCTGGCGACGATCGAGGCCCTCTTGCCCTGGGTCGAAATGGCGCCAACGGCCCGTTTGCGAGGGCTTCGGGGGAGCCGATCGGGAGATCGGGTGCTCGTGATCGGCCATCGCTTGCCGCCGATCGGCGGTCTGGGCCGGTTCTGGGGAACCCGAGTGCTCGTGCCGGTCGGTTTCCGGCCCGATCCCCCGTTGCCCGAGCCGATGCTGGCCGAGGCAGTCGGCCTGGGCGACGGTGATCTGGCTCTAATGGATTCGGAGGGGAAGGTCGAGGTCATCCCGGAGCGTTGCCTGTCGGTCGTCTCGCGAGGGGCGATCCGGAGGATGGCCGGGATCGAGACACGATTGATCGACGCGAACGCAGGGAAGGGGGGCTCGCCATGATCTCGGCCGACGCCTACCTCCACCTTCCAGACGCGTATGCAAGATGGCTCGGCGGCCTGCGGTGGTCGGTCGCGGGAGAGGCCCTGGAGTTTCCCGACGGCAAAACCTTCGTGTTCAGCCGCGAGCTGTCGCTGTTTCTCGACGGCTTCGCGACCGGTCGCGACCCGATCCACTTTGCTCATCTGCTGCACCTGATGCACCTCCTGCTCCGAGGGCCCTTGACCCTCAGCGAGGCCGACGACTTTCCGATGGACCTGCCGGGGGCCTTCAGCGTGCTGGGCCGTCCGCACCGCAACGCAGGGGCCTTCTGCGCCATGCTCTGCGAAGGGGTCCCCTCACTGCCCGATCCGCCCGAGATCGAGACCGTCTGTCTGACCCTGACCGCCGGAGCCGTGGTCGAGATCGCCTCGATCGGGATGGATCGGCCCGGTCACGTCGGTCTGCGAAGATCGAGCGATCGCTCGCTCAGAGGGCGAGGAGCGACGCCGGCTCTGCCGCTGGACGATCCGCCAATGACCCCGGCGGAGTTCGAGCGATGGGTGCTCGATCGCCTGATCCGCCAGCGTCCGGAAGCAATTCGCCACTGGTTGCGCGTCGGTCGAGGTCCGGAGCAACCCGCCGAAGCCCTGGCCGATCGGATCGAGCACGAGCGCCCACGAACGTACCGATCGGCGCTGGAGCCGTTGCTGGAGCGTCCGAGGCTCTCGGCGTCGGCCCTGTTGATCGACCGCCTGGTCGGGGCATTGGCCCTGCCCCCTCGTCGCCGATCAATCGAAACCTTGCCGACCGGCGGCTATGCCGACCTGGCCAACCGAGGGGCCCCCGAGCGCCTCTTGCTCAGCCAACTGGCAATCGACGCCGAGGAGTTCGTCAGGCGCTTCGCCGAGCGAGAACTGCTGTACTATCAACGCGAAGAACCGCACGCGGAGGAGTCGGAAACCCTGGTCGTGCTGCTCGACCAGGGGGTGCGGACCTGGGGAGGGATTCGAACGGTTTTGGCCGCGGCCGTGGTGGCGCTGGCCGGCCTGGCCGATCGCCGGGGGGTGCGGTTGCTGCTCGGCGTGTCGAGCGATCCCACGAGGCGGGTGGACCCGATCCGCTGCGACCCGGAACAACTGGCCGCCTTGCTCGAAGCGAGTGAGCTGTCACCCCATCCGAACCCGCTGCTCGACTCGGTCGTGAGCGAAGGGGAGCGTCAGCGGCGCGATCTGGTCCTGCTGACCCACCCGAAGACCCTGGAGGAGCCGGAGATCGAGGCCACGGCCCGGGGCCTTGCCGAAGGGGACCGGCTTTTTGCCGTGCTCGTGAACGATCGGCGAGACGTGCAAGTGGCCGAGGTCCGTCGCGGCCGGCCGGTCATCCTGTCGCGTTTTCGGGCCGAGCCGATCGACCCTCCCACAACGAGCCCCCCCCCGGATCGTCGCCGGCCGAGGAACGTGCCGCCCGGCTCCTGGATTGGCGACGTGGAGCCGATCGGCTTCCCGTTCCGGCTCACTCCGGCTGTGGACCGTGCGCCGAGGGGCGAGGAACCGCGGTTTGCCTTCGACGCCTCGGGAGAGTGGTTTGCGGTCCTCGGCCGGTTCGGAGTGCCTCATCTCTGGCGGCTCAACGGATCGGTCCACGAGCCGTTGCCTCGCGGATTCTCCGGGGGAGAGGTCGTGCGCGAGGCCGACATGATGATCGGCGTGGCCGGCGGGTTCGTCGTCCTCGGCCGAATCGGCGAGGAAGGGCGGCCGGTGGCCGTGCATTACGACCTCGTGGCCCGTCGGGTCCGGGTGTTCGTCAAGTATCTCTCGAACGAGCGAGACTGGACCTGGTTCTACCTTCGAGAATCGCACGCGCTGGTGGCCCGAGGCTCCGACGAATGCTGGTACCTGGACCTTCGGACCGGAGGCCGGTTCTCGTCGCAGGACCGCAGCGCTTCGGAGATCGTTTCGCGCGACCTGCAACGGGTCGAGGCGATGCCCGTGGCTCCCCCTTCCCTGGTCACCCTTCACGACGACGACACCAGCCCGTCGTTCGGCCCTTCGGTTCGTCTCCGTCGGGAGAGCGGGACGATCGCAGTCGAAGGGATGGACCCGCCCTGGCGACGCTTCCGCCCCGTCTCCGAGGGCCGCCCGTTGCTCCAGGGGCACCGGCTGGAGGCTGCCCGATGCTGCGGTCAGACCCTGGCCATTTTCGCCATCGAGAACGACGCGACCGAAGGCCGCTGGTGGATTTTCCGGAAGCTCGGTGCCGACCTGGTTCCAATCGTTCCAACGGCGCAAATGCCCCGGAGAAGGGACGAGCTGACCCTGTCATCGGACGGAAGCCATGCCGCGTTACGTTGTGAGGGCAATGTTTACGCGGTTTACGCTCTGGAGTCCTCCCCTGTCTTGCTCTTGCAATGGACCGGCGGGGACCGCCCGGCTCGAAGGGGGGATCGGCATCGCAGGAGTCGGATGACGGTGAGCCTCGGGCGCGACTGGATCCTGCTCCAGGATGCTCCTCATGCGGCCTTGATCCATTGGGAGGGGACCCGGCTCGGCTTGCGGTTCGCCAGGGGAGACCCGGAGACTGTCCGTCGCGAACTGTTCCGAAACGGAGGCCCGGCCGCGCCGGGGCTTTCCGAGGCGGCTCCGGGGCCGCTCCCCCCTTGGGCTCGGTACGACCCGGATCGCTTCGAGGCCACGGCAAGAGGGCTTGGTCTGGTGGCGGTCGTCGACGCGTTCGGGCAGGTCGTCCTCGCTGATGCCTCGGGAACCGTGCTTGCCCTGCTCGCCTTTTCCCGAGGATCACTTGCCGCCTGGTTGCCCGATGGCGCTCGATTCGGCTCCATTCGGCTCACCGGAACCGCCGCGACCCCCGGCGCGGAAGATCGGCTGGCCTCAGCGCTCCGCCTGGCCTCCCGATCGAGCCCGATTGCCTGAAGCCCAGCGATGAGTCACCACCCATGACCGATCCTCCGACCCTGATCCTCCCGATCCGATTGAAACGCCAACCGGAGTCCTTGCCGGCCGAGGCGGTCGTCTTGCGGTCGGGAATCGACATGACGGCGGCGGCCCTGACCTTGCTGGCGGCGTTGGAAGCGGATCGGCCCGGGTCGGCCCGGGTCTTCCGGTTGCATGAAGGGCTGCTGGTGACGGCCGGATCGTTTGCGGAGTTCCGGGTGATCGTGCCGGGAGCGATTCGATTGCGGAAGCAAGGCCGCGCCCTGTATCTGCCGGTCGATGCCGAGCTGTTCCCGAGCTTGCTCGACGATGAGATCCAGGGGATGACCCGAGATGTCGGGCTCGTGCTCTTGCCGGGAGGGCTCGTCCTGGAGTTCGACCCGAGCCGACCCCTCGGAATGGCCGACCTGTTGACGGTCGACCGAGGCGAGCCCAGGGGCTGGGAGGCACTTCCCGAAGGTCCCCGACAGGCGGATCGCCTGGTTGAAGTGACCTTCGAGCCGATTGACGAGGGCGGACGGAGCGGGACCGGATCACCGATCGATCCCGAATCGCTCGAGATCGCCACCGAGGACCCGAGACCCGAGAACACCGGGACGGCTCGCCGGTTGCTCGGTGGGGCCGCCCTGGGAGCAGGGCAGGGAATGATGCGGCTCGGCCGGGCCCTGGGATCGCAAGGCCTGGCGGGACTGGGGGCAAAGTGGGCGTCGTCGGCCCTTCGGATGGCGCCGAGGCTGGGGGAGTCGCTCTTCGGCAAGCAGGAGACGGCCTTGCGCGAGCTGCTCCGCGAGTTCCGCGAGGGGAACGTCGAGCGAGCCCTCCGCCGAGCCCTGCCGATCGGGAAGGGGACCGATCGCGGGGCCTCGATTGCCGGATCGGCCGATCTGCCGGATCGGGAGCCGCGATACTCCCTGGCCGAGATCCTCGGCAGAACCTTCTCGCGAGGAGGGAGCGATCCGTCGAGCGTCTGGTTCGGGGGGATCGACGTTCAGCAGGAGCTGATCCGGGAATATCACCGGGCCGCGCAGGATGCCGAGCGTCGGGGAGACTTCCGACGGGCCGCCTTCATCTACGCGAAGCTGCTGCAAGAGGATCGCCTTGCCGCCAACATCTTGCTCCAGGGAGGCTTGGCGCGGGATGCGGCCCTGATTTTCCTGGAAAAGCTGGGAGATCGGGCCGCCGCGGCTCGGGCCTTCGAGGTGGCCGGAGAGTTCGACCGCGCGATCGAGCTCTACCGATCGACCGATGAGTTTGAGCGTCTTGGGGATCTGTATACCCGCCTTGGCGAACCCGACGAGGCGCTGGCGGCGTACGTTCAGGCCGCCGATCAGATTGTCGAGCAAGAGGGAGACCATCTGAAGGCCGGAAGGCTGCTCCGATCGCGAGCCGATCGGCCCGATCTGGCCCTGGCTCGATTCGAAGTCGGCTGGAAGGCAAGGCCCTGGCCCAACGCGATCGGTTGCGCTATTGAGCTGGCCAGGGCGCTGACCGAGTCGGGCGACGGGACGAGACTCCGGGAACTGGTGGACGAGGCCGAGACGCTGTTCACTCCCCTCGGCCTGGAGGCCGATGCGTCTCGCTTCTACAACGAGCTGGCCGAGCTGGCCGAGCAGGCGTCGCTGGCCCCCTGGCGAGACGCCCTGCGAGACCGGGCCTTGATGGGCCTGGCCGGCAAGCTTCGGCAGCGGGCCGAGGCCGAAGGAGGGGCGCCGGGGATCGTCTCGGCACTCTTCGGCCCGGCCCGGCAATGGTCGGCCGATCTGATTCGAGACGCCGAGTACGCGGTCCGGTCGCAGCGCGCCCGCACCTCCGACGTCTCAACGACCCCTGCCCCCCGACCGAGTCGAACGTTCCGGATTGCCGACGGGCCGTTGACGAGCACGGCCGTGGCCCAGAGGGCGGGCCTGGCGTTTGTTGGCAATGCGAGGGGAGAGGTGGTGCAGCTCGACCTGGCGACCGGGCAGACCTCCCGGGTCGGGCGATACGCCATGCCGGTCGCCTCGCTCGCGGTGGACGGGGCAGGCAGGCTGCTGGTCGTGCTCTGGCACGATCACACCACGAGCAGGACGGTGCTGGCCTCGTATTCGAGGCGGCCGGACGGCTCCTACGCGATGATCGAGGGGAGAACCGAGACGTGCCGATCGTCCGGGGAGCCGCCATTCCTCGTGCCGGCAGTCTCCGATACGATCGGGTCGGTCGGCCTCTGGGATGGTCGCCGCTATGTGCTCTTGCGGGGTGCCTCGTTGTCCCCCTGGACCGAGATCCCCCGAGACGCCAACTCCGCCGGCGGCCCTCCCGGTTCGGCCGTGCTGCTGCCCTCCCTCGACGGAGACGACGACGCGACGACCTTGCTCGAACTCGGCCCGGCCGACTCTTGGGCCTTGCTGGCGACCGAGATCGGTCCGATCGACCACCTGGCAATTCCCTGGGCCCCCGCGTCAAGCAAGCTGGGAGCGTGGCCGCCCCCCTTGAGCGTCTCGTGGCGGAGCGAGGGGAAACGGGTCTTGAAGCTCGTCGGCGTCGGAGAATCCGAAACGTTCTATCACACCGTGTTTGATTTAAAAGGCCTTGTGTCGACCACCTGTTCGGCCCACCTCGATGAGCCAGCCCGAGCGGCCGTGATCACCCCATCGGGCCTGATGGCCGGCGTGGGCGAGACGCGTGTGAACTGGTTTCGAATGGAGGGAGGGAGGATGTCGCGACGCTCATCGACGCCGGTTTCCCTCGGGCCTGCACTGTCGGCTGCGTCAAGCCCCCGGACGGGAGAGCTGGTGCTGATTCTTGTCGACGGCCAGGCCGAGCGTGTGGTCTGGCCCTTGCACTGACGCCTCGGGGCTCGTGAATGAAATCAAAGGACGTCTCCTTTTTTGGGGGATCATGTCGGATTTGTGCTGGCAAATCCGAAGTCCTTTTGAGATGTCTGGGATCTTGAAAGGTCTGGAGATGTCCTCGTGATTGGGTCGGCAGGGCTGTTGAGCTTCCGATCATTGTTTTGTTTCTCCCTTTTCGGTGATCGAGACCTCGATTCGGATCGGTGAATTTTCTGATTTGCAAAAATGGATTGATGTGCGCTCGAATCGAAGGATGGGTGTGTGTCGTCCTTCCCCCCCCCCCGCTCCTTGAAGGAACTGTGGACCATGATGTTCAAGAACAACCGCGTTGCAATCCGAGGCACAATGCTGCTGTCCGTGCTGATGCTTGCTCCGTCGCTGCCCGAGGTAAGGGCAGACGAGGGGAAGGATCGAGAACCGTTGATCGAAGGGATCGGGTCGTATGCGCGGAAGGTGAGCACGGATTCTCCGGAGGCGCAGCGCTATTTCGATCAGGGGTTGAACCTGCTCTTTGCCTTCAATCTGGAGGAGGCCGCGCGATCGTTCCGTCAGGCGGCCGAGCTGGACCCGTCGTGTGCGATGGCCTGGTGGGGCCTCGCGTACGCACAGGGGCCTCATATCAACCTGCCGGTGGTTGATGACGAGAAGGCAAAGGTGGCGTTCGAGGCGATCACGCGGGCCCAGGCTCCCGAGAGCCGCGCCAGCGACCTTGAGCGATCCCTCATCGACGCCCTGTCCCATCGATGCGTGCTTGATCCCCCCGAGGACCGCTTGCCGCTCGACCGGGCCTATTCCGAGGCCATGCGAGCCTTGCGCGAGCGTCATCCGGACGACCCGGACCTCGGCCCGTTGCTCGCCGAAAGCCTCATGAACTTGCGGCCCTGGGATCTCTACACGCAGCAAGGCGAGCCGAACGAGGGGACCGAGGAAATTGTCGCCCTGATCGAGGAATCGCTGGCGGTGTGCCCCGACCATCCCCTGGCCAATCACCTGTATATTCACGCGGTTGAGGCGTCAACCCGTCCCGATCGGGCGATCGCAGCGGCCGACCGGCTTCGGGAGCTTCAGCCAGGGCTCTCGCACAACGTGCACATGCCGTCGCATATCGATGTGCGGGTCGGCAACTGGGCGAAGGCCGAGGAGTCAAATCGAAAGGCGATCGCGGCCGACCGCACGTTCCTGGCATTCCGGCCCGACCCGGGGTTCTATGGGCTGTATATTGCTCATAATTATCACATGCTCGCGTATGCGGCCATGATGCGCGGCAAGAGCCAGGTGGCAATCGACGCCATCGACGAGATGATGACCTTGATGCCCGAATCCTGGGCGATCGAGCACGCGAGCATCGCCGACGGCTACCTGGCCATGCCGCTCGAAGTTCGGATGCGCTTCGGCCGCTGGGACGAGATCCTGGCCGCTCCCGAGCCTGATTCCGCCTTCCCGATCGCCCGGGCTCTGCGTCATTACGCTCGAGCCGTCTCGTTCGCTGCGCTCGATCGCGTGGAGGAGGCGAAGGCAGAGCAGGAGCTCTTTCTTCAAGCCCGCGACAGCGTTCCCGAAGGGGCGATCTTCGGCAACAACTCCGCCGCCGACCTGCTCGCCGTGGGAGAACACCTGATGCGCGGCGAGATTCTCTACCGCGACGCCCGGGAGGATGAGGCCTTCGCCTCCCTCCGCGAAGGGGTCCGACTCCAGGATCTCCTGCGATACTCCGAGCCCCCCGACTGGATCCAACCCGTCCGCCACCCCCTCGCCGCCGCCCTGCTCCAGTCGGGCCGCTTTGCCGAGGCCGAAGCCGTCTGCCGCGACGACCTCGCCCAGCACCCTCACAACGGCTGGGCCCTGTTCGGCCTGATGCAGGCCCTCGAATTCCAGGGCAAGGACGACGAGGCGAAGGCGGTTCGCACCGAGTGGGAGGAGGCCTGGAAGGAGGCCGACGTGGTCCTGACCTCCTGCTGCTTCTGCCAGCCGGGGTTCTGAGTGATTGACCCCGAGGGGGGTAGGGGCGGTCGGGCGATCGAGCCCCGGCCGCCCTTGGTGTTGCGCTCACGAGTGCGGTGACGGAGCGTGCAACGCGTGACCCCAAAGGTGGACGATTGGCCGGAAACGTCAGTCAATCGGCCCAGGAAAACGAGCCACCCCACCCACGCCGGATCCACCGGGCCATCAGCTCGTTGCGTCCATGAACGCGAAAGTGCTGGTAGATCATTTTGGTGTACTGGTTGACCGTGTAGATGCTCATGTGCAAGCGTCGGGCAATCTGTTTGTCGGAATCCCCTTCGAGCAGGCAGCGAAGGACCTGCCGAGCCCTCGCCGCCAGATCGCGGGGCGATGGCTCGGTGAAGCGGGCCAATGGTCCACCGGCCAGAGGTGCCAGCACGGCCATCAGCTCCTGAACGAAGGCACGGTCCCTGGCGCTGAAGTCCCGATCCCCTCGGGGCTTGATCAGGGTGACACCAAGGGATTCATCCCCCTTCACTCCCGGAATGGATCGCATACACCACAGGGGGTTTTCGAACGCGATCGGGCGGAGGAAGGACTCATAGTCGTGGGTGGCCTTCCATGCTCGCTCCGAGAATAGCGTCGATCGCGAGAGGCAGATTCCGTCGTGCTCGATCATCCTGCGGCTGTAAGTGGTGATCGACGAAAGCCCAGGGGTGTCGGTGAATCGGGAAAGGGTCTCGAAGAAGTGCGCCCGGCTCGAGTCGGACTCCCATCCCCAGTCGTGCTGGCCGAGGAACCGCACGCGGCCGCTCTGGATGTCGATCTGTTCCCCGGAGAACCCCACTGGCCCGCCGGTCCGTTTGACCAATTGCTCAATCAGGTGCTGGTGCCAGGTCGTCACGTCGTCGCCCAGCTCGCGGCACTCGCCGACCAGGCGGTCAATCGATCGAAGATCAGAGGTACGCAAACACTCGGATTTTTGCATAGAGTCACTTCTGGTCATCTGGTGCCGAGCATCCCTGGAATTAGGGAATGGAACAGCCAGATTGGTCCGCTATGATTCAACACGATTCCTTGGGGCGTTCGCTCGGCCTCGGAGGGCGATCACGGCATCATGACAAGCCGATGCCAGATCGCACTCCCGCGAGCGAACGGCGCAATCCCGACGTTCAACACCGATCCGCGTGGTGTGGGTCGCCTTGTTGTCGCGTTGCACATTCACAAATCGTCCTACGAACTCCCGACGAGAGAGGCCCTGTGCTAGAGGCTCACCCGAATGGCAGGGAGTTCTGAAACAAAGGTATCCATTGATTTTCTGAATTGCAAGACCCTGGTCTGAGACCTGGTCCAGGGCTTACTGCCGTGTGCGGAAACTCTGTTTATCAGAGACGCGGGTGCCACTCTCTCGGTGGTTCCCTATGCAGATGTGCGTTTGAGTTGGCAAAAAACGACTTGGAGTCGGCACAGGCCGATCTCCACGGCGTTCGGCGTCCGGATGCCGGGTTGATCCCTGCCGGACGATGTTGAACTCTGATAATCCGATCGGAGGAGGGACCGGTCCATGTCATATCCTCGTTTTGGCCTGAAGGCGTTCCCTCCCGATCGGGGTTCCAACCTCTCGTCGGCCCGGGTCAGTCTCCTGACCCCGAGCTGGTGTCTGATGGTGATTGCCACCGCGGTGATCATGATCGGATTCGAGGACGACCACTCCAAAGATCGCTCGCACAACCGTCACGCCATGACGGATGTTCTCGGTCAGACCGATCGGCCCATCCAGAAAATCGCCTTCAGCCCCGACGGTACGCGGTTGGCTGCGCTGGAGGGGAAAAGCCTCCTGATCTTCCGTGAGACCGAGGAAAGAAGCGACCGGGCGACAATCGGCGTCGACGACCTGGACATCCGAAGCTTCGTCTTCGATCCTCAAGGTCATACGGTCGCCCTCGGAAACGTCGACGGCTCGATCCGGTTCATCACTCTGGAGACGGGCCAGGACTCCGGCCGTATCACGCTGGATGAGGAGCCCGTATTGGCCCTGGCTTTCTCGCCTGATGGCCGCTGCATTGCCTCAGCGCAAGGAAGCGGACGCCTCACGCTCTGGGAGGTGGAGACCGGATCACTGCGGCTGGACCTGAAGGCGTCTGACGCGCCGATCCTCGCCCTGGCCTTCTCGCCCGATGGCCGCTGGCTCGCCTCGACGCATGCCGACGGCCTGGTCGTCGTCTGGGATGCCGAGACGGGCGAGCCGCGGACCTCGGTCGCGTCTCGACCGGGACTTCTCCGACCGCTCATCTTCTCCCCCGACGGCGGGACGCTTTGGTGGTTGAACAGGAAGCGCCATGTCTTGAAGTGGGACCTGAGTGCCGACTCGAATGCTCAGGTGGTGAGCGCTCCGGCAGAGGAGATGGTCCTCATGCCCGATGGCAAGTCGCTCCTGGTGCGGGTCGATGAGGAACGGGTCTGGCAGCTCGACGCCGAGACGCTCCAGGTCGAGCTGCCCTACCGGTTCCCCGGTCGTCTTGTGACCGCGATGGACATCTCACGCGACGGGACACGGATTGCCCTGGGAGAGCTTGAGACGGTCGCAGTCGCGGAGCTCGCCCAGTTCGTAGAAAAATCTTCGAATAATTGATTGATTATTCATTCGATGTCTTCGGGCATTCGAGAGGTCTCACAAAGACAAATCGACGAAAAGGCAATATTTCGAATATGAATTTTTTGGGAACGCAACGCGAGGCCAGTCCAGATGAACTGCGGCGGCGCGGGGTTGGTTCCTCTCGCGTTCTGGTCCGCAACGCGAGAGGAATGGTTTCCTCTTCTCAAGCGGACTC
>NZ_JABBYO010000033.1 GCF_012958305.1 Tautonia rosea
GCCACAGTCACCGCTCCCCCACGCATATCGGCCTTCGGGCCATCGAGGATCGATCAGGTCTGGAGCCTCTTGGCCGACGAGCACGCTGCCCCCCTCTGCGTAAGTGTTCGGCCGAGCCCGTTCTTGACGGAGCGATCGATGGCGACTCGGCGGCCGGCTCCGGGGAGTCTGGCACGACCCTCACCGGAAGGAAGGTGGGGAGGAAGGTCAACTCGAAGGAAGGGCTTCAAACCGGGCCTACCCCTACGGTCGCGTGAAGAAGCCTGAGCGGTCTTGGAGTTCCAGAGAGCGCAGAGAACTCGTAAGGGCCTCTGGATCGTCGCTTTCGTGAAAGAAATTGGCCAGTTTCTCTCTCCGGTCGGGGCAGCCAGGTTCGAGCTTAGCGTGCACTCAGGTCCGGCAACCCTCGACCGGGAGCGATTCGTCTTGGAGCTTGACCAGCCTCCATCGGAGTCCTCGCTGGTCACCTCTTCTTAAGATCACTTGTTCTCAAGGGCGGCCGACTTGGAGGCGGTACCGCCGCCGAGGGCGAGGCGAGCAAGCGTCTCCTGGTATCGCTGCTTGCCCTCTTCGACAACTCGACGAATCTCGGCGGCGTTCTGCTCGCTCTCCTGCCGCAGCTCGGCGATCAGCTTCAACGAGTCGACCTGGTAGTCGGAGATCGCCCGGACAAGCTTTTCGACCGACTCAGGCCGGATTGTCGAGCCGTAACCAGCCTTGATCGCCGCGTGCTCAAGCTCTCGGCCCAGCTCAGCAACGTCCTCCAGGCCCCGGTTGATCCCCTCCTTCATCGCTTCGTGAGACTGGGTCGCCTCATGCAGGCCATGCTGCGAGGTGTAGACCGTCCCCAGCACGGTAAAGACGTGCTCATTCGTGGTAAAGAAGGTGACCGAACGGCGGTAGACCCGGTCTTTTACGTCGTGGGTCTGCTTCAGCTTGGTGATCAGCGTCTCGCCCACGTCGTAGCCGATCGCCAGGTCCTCGGCAATATCCTTGAGGAGCTGGTAGGTGCGGTCGGACTCTTCGTAGGCGTCCCGGGCTTCGTCGCGGGTCAGCTCCAGCCGCGCCTTGACCGCGGGGTCGTCCTCGGGGGCGTCGTCGATCTCCCGTTGCGCCTCGGCAAGGCGAACCTTGGTAGCCTCGTACTGCGGCGAGTAGATCTCGAAGAGTTCCCGGGCGGCAATCTCGGCCTCCTTCAGAGCGAAGCGGAAGTCGATGTAGCCGTCCATGATCGCCTCTTCGCGATCGAGCTGATCCTTGGTGTCGGCGGCGACCTCTTTGTAGGTTTCGGCGATCTTGTCGAAGCGTGCGGCCGGGCTCCCTCTTCGCATCCGCATCCAAAGGTTTTGAGCACGCTCGATCGGGCCGATCTTGCCGTCGGAGAGCTGGTTAATCAGTGCTTTGGAGTCCTCTCGGACCGAGTCGAATGCCTGGGTGATCTCGAGATAGCGGTCGCCGACGTTGATGTTTTCAACGTTGTCTCGCACGAGCCTGTTAAAGCTGCTCATGTACCTTACGGTGTTGCCGATGGCCAGAACCCTCGGCTCATCGACGTGCTTGACCTCCTCCAGCAACCGGATCATCTCGTGAGTGAGATCCGGCTTTGGGGTCACATCGAACTTTTTGAGAACCTCCAATGCCTGGTCCAGGTACTTCTGCGTTCCTGAGACGACGGCCGGCGGCCCTCCTGTGTTCGATTCAAGAGTCTTGTTCGACGACTTTTTCGTGGAAGATCGGGCCATGGAGGTCGCAGCTCCTTGGGGGTGATGGAGGCAGGGTCCCGTGGCTCCCGCCGACGCCTCGGCCGAACCCGCTCGATGTTAGGTTCGCATACCGGCACCCGACGGGGAAGCAGGAGGTTCCCTCCAGTACCGGTGACCTCCTATGATAATACGGCCGTTCGGAGGCGCCTCCGGACCGGCCGATCGCTTGCACGAGTCAGCCACCATGCCCCCGCCGCAGTCAACGACCTTGTTGCCGACAGAGCCAGCCCCCTCGGGCAGCCCAGGCGATCCGAGCCTCGGGGAGATGCTTCAGATCCTTGAGGCCTCCGCCCGGATGCGCAAGGACCGCGACCTGGTGGCCGAGCAGCTCAACCTCAACGAGGTGAAGGCCCGCCTCCGAGACCGAATTCTTGCCGCCGCCCGGGCCTCAGGAGACCCCGTCCGCCCCGAGGAGGTCGATGTGGCGATCGACCACTACTACGATTCACTCTACGACTTCCGAGAGCCCCCGTTGAGCCCCGAGGTCGCCCTGGCCCACCTCTACGTTCGGCGATGGTCGCTCTCTGCCGTGCTCGTGACCTTCGGCATCGGGCTCGCGCTTCTTTGGCTGTTGCTGCTCCGGCCGATGGCCCCACTGTCTCCCTCTGCCAGGACCGAACGGGCCGTCGCCTCACTGAACCAGCGAATTGAGCAACAAGCGTCCCAGCTTACCGCCCTGGCTGAGGGCCCCGAGGCTGCAAATCGCATCGAACAGCTCCGGAACGAAGCTCTCGCCCTTGTCGAGATTCAGGACACCGCCGGTCTGGAGCGGGTCCAGGCTCGGCTCGATCTCCTCGGTGAGGCGCTCCAGGCCGAGTACGACGTCGAGATCGTTCGAGAGCCCGGCCGAATGAGCGGCATCGACACTTATTACAACGACGATCAGGGCCGTCGCCTCGCCGGCTACTACCTGATCGTCGAAGCCCGAGGGCCCGACGGCCGACCCTTGCCACGCCCCATTCGCAACGAGGAGACGGGGCAGACCACTACCGTCACAACCTGGGCCGAACGGGTTCCCGAGGCGGTCTACCAACGACTTCTCAACGACAAACAGGCCGACGGCCGGGTCGACGATTTCCTCTTCGCTGTCAAGCGAAGGGGGCAGCCGGACGAACAGGTCCGTATGCTCGGAGAGGACGGCCGTCCCCTCTCTCGGCTCGGACAGATCACGGAGTGGTGAGCCGATCATGCCCACCGATGGCCCGACCGTTTACCGAGTCTTGCGGGAATGGCTGAACGAGGCCCAGAACGAGGCTGATCGGCTCCGAGCAGAGTCGTCCAGGCTCGACTCCCGACGTCGGGAGCTGGCCGCGGAACGCGGTCGGGCGCTGCACGAGCTGGCCCGCGCCGACCTGCCCGAGATGACGAGGGAAGCCATTGACCACAGCTTCGAGCAGGCCCGATCGGACCTGCTCGCCCTGCTCGACGAGAAACAGCGGCACGAGGCCGGCCTCCGCAACCGCCTGCTTCAGGCCGGCGATGAGGCCCGACGCCTGGAGTCCAGGGCCGACGGACTGACCGATCGGCTCAACGCGCTGGTCACCCGCCGAGAGGAGCTCGAGCAACAAGTTGCCGACGCCCTGAAGTCCGACGCTGACTTTCGGAAACGTACCGAGCTTGCCGCCCGTGCCGAGGAGGACCTCCACCGCGACGAACAACGCGCCGATGAACTTCGATCGGAGGCCGAAACCAAGCTCCCTGCCTTCCGCTCCAGCCCTCTCTTCCGCTACCTCAACGACCGTCACTACGGCACCCCCGAGTACACCGGTTCTGGCCCGACCCGAGGGCTGGACCGCTGGGTCGCCCGCCTGATCAACTATCCCCGGGCCCGCGTCGCGTTCGAGTTCCTGAGCCGCGTCCCCGCGTTGGTCGAGGCCGAGGTCGCTTCCCGTCGCGATCGGTTCGAGGAGCTGATGGACCAGGTTGATGCCCTCCAGCAGGCCCGCGCCGACGAGCTGGGATTGACCGCCGTTCTCGAGGAAGGACGCCGCCTCGGGGCCGAACGGGATGCTACTGTCGCGAGCTTGGAGCAGTCTCGAAAGTCGGCCGACGAACTCGACCGCCAGCTCGCGGAGCTCGCCTCGCTGGAAAACCCCTACTACCGACGTGCTCTGCAGCGACTCCAGGAATCTATGGATCGTGCCGAGACGGCCGTTCTCCGCAGGAGGGCCGCCCTCACTCCCGCCCCCCGAGACGACGAACTGGTCGATCGACTCTCCCGTGTGGACGCCGAGCTCGACCGACTCCGGCACGAGGCCTCTTCGCTGGACGGACACCGGTCCTCTGCTGACCGAACGCTAGAGGCCAGCAGAGAGCTCGTCCGCCGATTCCGGTCGGCCAACTACGACTCGGCCCGTTCCGTCTTCTCTGACCGGCTGAATCTAGAACGCCTGCAAGCTGGGCTCGTCCGGGGGTCGATTGACTTTGAGGGAGCCTGGCACTCGATCCGAACCTCTCAGCAGTTCTTGCCCCATCAGCTCGACCGAGGGACGCCGGGCCTCCCCGGGACTGACGTGCTGAACTCGCCCGAGGCTCGTATCCTGGTCGAGGCGATTGGCGCCGTGCTCGACGGCGCGACCCGAGGCTCCGCCTGGCGAGGCGTCGAGCGCCGCTCCGGCGGCCCCCGCCCGCCCAGCCCTTGGTCGACTCCCGGTCCCTCGTCCGGCCCAAGAGTCCCTGTCACTCCGCGTCCCCAATCTGCTCCTCGTCCCCCTCGCAGTCGCCCCGGCGGTTTCACCAGTGGTGAGGGGTTTTAGGATTTTTCTTGCTGGTTCCTTGACTCACCCCTGGGGACAGGTGAGTCGACCTGATCTTCGATCGGTGGGGAATCACTCCTTTCAGCATTTCCGAGAGTCAATTGCCTGGGGACTTCGACGTACAACTCGGTCTCCTGAAACAGGAGAGGTGTTGACATTCGCAAGCGGTGCGTGCGTTGGGGAACCCGAACGCGGGATCGGTTCTGAGTGTTTCAGGGGACACGAGTCGCGGATTATCCGTCGGTGTGGCGACGGCTTCCGCGGTCCTCGGGGGCATGCTATGGTCTGAAGGCCACTGATGTGCCAAAGGCCGGATCACCCGAAAAAATCGATCGGAATCGGCACGATCTTTGGCCGACGGACACCCGGATCGACACCGCCCGAGAGGAGCCCTTGCATGACCGTTCGAACTAGGGGTGTGAGCGCCTTCGCCTTCGCCTTGTTCTGCCCGCTCGTGATCGCCGCGGCGGCGATGCCCCAGGAGGTACCGAAGCCACCCAATGCACGGATCGTGCCAGAGCGGTTGGAGGCGCATGGGGATGTTCGGATCGACAACTATTACTGGCTCCGCAACCGTGACGATCCCGACGTAATCGCGTATCTTAAGGCCGAGAACGCCTACACCGCTGCCATGCTCGCCCCGACTGAGCCGCTGCAGGAGTCGCTTTACGAGGAGATCGTCGGGCGGATCAAGCAGGACGATGCGACGGCGCCCGTCCGCGACGGCGGCTTCATTTATTACGCTCGCTACGAACCGAGCAAACAGTACCCGCTGCTCGTCCGCAAACAAGGCTCACTCGACGCCGAGGAGCAAGTGCTGCTCGACCAGAACGAGCTGGCCGAGGGGCACGCCTACTTCGCCCTGATGAACGACGAAGTCAGCCCCGACGGGAGCATCCTCGCCTTCGCAACGGACACGACCGGTCGGCGCATTGCCACGATCCGCTTTAAGGACCTCGCCACTGGCACGATGCTCGACGATGAGATTCCGGAGGTCACCGGGAACCTCGCCTGGGCAAACGACAATCGGACGATCTTTTATGCGAAACAGGACCCTCAAACCCTTCGGTCGTTCCGGATCTTTCGCCATACGCTGGGAACTGACCCAGCCAACGACCACCTCGTCTTCGAGGAGCCGGACGAGGAATTCTCCTGTTATGTGAGACGCACCAAGTCGGATCGTTATCTCCTCATCACCTCGAGTCAGACGCTCAGCACCGAGTCCTGGTTCCTTGACGCAGACGAGCCGGAGGGAGACTTCGCAGTCGTTCAGCCGAGGCAGCGCGGCCTGGAATACGATGTCGATCACCTGAGGGACCGGTTCTTGATCCGGACAAACCTCGACGCCGAGAACTTTCGGCTGATGGCCGCTCCCGTTGCCTCGCCCGGCAAGGAGCACTGGGAGGAGATCGTGCCCGGCCGTGACGACGTCTTCTTGCAGGGGTTTGAACTGTTCACCGATCACCTGGTGACCGAAGAGCGCCGTGACGGGCTCGTCCGCCTGGTCGTCCGGCCGTGGGACGGCGGTGCCTCATTCGAGGTCGACTTTGGCGAGCCAACCTATGCGGCCGGCATCGGCCCAAACCGGGAGATGGACTCGACGACGCTCCGATACGTCTACACCTCGTTGACCACGCCACCTTCGTCGATCGACTACGACCTCTTGACTCGTGAGGCCACGGTAATCAAGCGGGAGGAGGTGCTCAGGGGCTTCGATCCGGAGGATTATGTCACCGAACGGCTGCATGCGACAGCGGAGGACGGGACGGAGGTCCCCATCTCGATCGTCTACCGTAAGGGACTCCCGAAAGACGGAAGTCGGCCGCTGCTGCTATACGGGTACGGATCGTACGGCAATAGCACCGACGCAGCGTTCAACCTGTCACGTTTGAGCCTTCTCGACCGCGGCTTCGCGTTCGCCATCGCGCACATCCGGGGCGGTCAGGAACTCGGCCGGGCCTGGTACGAGGACGGCAAGCTTTTGAAGAAAATAAACACGTTTACCGACTTCATCGCCTGCGCCGACCACCTTGTGAACGAGGGATACACATCTCCCGATCGCTTGTTCGCCCAGGGCGGGAGCGCAGGGGGATTGCTCATGGGGGCGGTCATCAATCTGCGTCCCGAGCTGTTCCGAGGGGTGATCGCCGCTGTCCCATTCGTCGATGTGGTGACGACGATGCTGGACCCGACGATCCCGCTGACTACCTTCGAGTACGACGAGTGGGGCAACCCGGGTGATCCGGAGTATTATGCCTACATGAAGTCCTATTCGCCGTACGACAATGTCGAAGCGAAGGCGTACCCGAACCTGCTCGTGACGACTTCCTTGCAGGACTCGCAGGTGCAGTACTGGGAGCCGGCGAAGTGGGTCGCCCGGCTTCGGGCGACGAAAACCGACGGCAACCTCTTGCTCTTCCGAACTTACCTGGAAGGGAGCCACGGAGGGGTCTCAGGGCGTTATCGTCGCTACCGGGAGACGGCCTTCGACTACGCCTTCTTGCTCAGCCTGGCGGGAATCGATCACTAAGACTCCGTTCACGTTACCCTTGCCATTCCGACCAAAACCCTCGCCCGGTGAGACCTCGCTTGGAGCTCGAGGTCTCGCCCGAGCGATGCGCTGCCAGAGTGCCGCTCCTCCCGCCACGACGGTTGGACGATTTCAGACCGGAATAGGAGATGGGAACTTGGGTTTGTGATCGATGGTTGGGGGTTCCCCGTCGCAATTGTGCTCTTCTCGGGAGGCCTGGCGGATTCCATCCCACGCAACAGTGGGTATCCCGACGTAGTTCAGCCGGGCCTGAGACTTCGTTTGGATCACCGGAACAGCAGCCGAACTCGTTCCTCATGAGGATAGGTTCTCAGGGGCTCCAGGTTTAGTTCCACCACCACCCCGACTTCTGAACGATCTGGAGAGCGACGCAGGTAAGTTCCCCGCTTGAACGACGCCGGAGCGCGGTTCCAGTGGACCCCTCGGGCTCTCAACAGTTCCATGACCTCGGCCCGCCCTTTACCCATCAACGCCTGATGGTCGTAGTGGTGCTGGGCAAGCATCGAGAGTGAGTTGCGCGTTGCATCGATCTCTCTCCAGAGCATCGCGTTGGCCGCCTCGTCCAGGTTTGGAACACTGAACGCTCGAGCATCGAAGCATGGCAGGTTCTGGGGCGTTGTTCGGGACCAGGCCCCACAGGAACATGGGGGCGGGATTTCCGGCAGTTCGGCAGGGAGAGTTCGATCCCACCACTCGTCCCTGGTTGCATAAGGACAGGGAGGCTCGTGAGTTGAGGTGCCAATGACCTTCTCCGGGATGAGCTCGGGCAGCAGTCGATTGAACAGGCCAGTGGTGGTCGCTGCCAAGAGTCTCGTAATCTTGCTCTGCTTCGCACCGAACCAGAGTTGGTCATCCGCCTCCTCGGCAAGAAGCACCAAGCTGATCTCATCGCTCTGCGTGAAGGCAACGACGGCCCCCGTTTCGAGGACGAGCTGCCGGGCCGTTTCGATCATCAGCCGGGTCAAGCGGGGGTCGAAGGGCCGACGAAGTCCCCGAGTCCATCGGGAGAAGTTCCGCCCGTCGACCCGGCAGACCACCGGCAACATAGGCATGAACCGGCCCGTGGCGCGGGCTTCGTAGCCCTTCATCCGTTCCGTGATGTCCGACCGACCTGTCCTCCGCATTCCTTTCCCCCCGATCCTCATTCGTTTCGAGGTCTCCGAGCTTGATGCTGGACCGGAGACACAGCCAATCTCGAGGCGGTTCGTAGGGGACAATCCGCCGAGGAGTCGCGGGTCACCTCGTCCCAGTTCTGTTGCCCGTTGAGCCAATCAACCCCTTAAGAGCCTGTAGGGAAAGCGTGACCTAGCCTTCCGGTATGGACACACGACTCCCGTACCCCAGCGACCTGACCGACGCCGAGTGGGCCCAGGTCTGTCGGTTCATCCCGGCGCCCAAGCCCGGCGGCCGGCCCGCCAAGCACCCCCGACGCGAGATCGTCAACGGCCTGCTGTATCTGGCCCGCACTGGCTGCCAGTGGCGGGCCCTGCCGCACGACCTGCCCCCCTGGGGCACCGTGCAGTGGTACTTCCGCCTCTGGAAGGCCGATGGCACCTTCGACCGGCTGATGGCCGAGCTGCGCGGCGACCTGCGGGCCGCCGAGGGTCGGCCCCGCCAGCCCTCGGCGGCGATCATCGACAGCCAGTCGGTCAAGACGACGGAAAAAGGGGGCCCCGAGGCTACGATGGCGGCAAGAAGGTCGTCGGCCGCAAGCGTCACCTCCTGGTCGACTCGCTCGGCCTGATCCTCGCCGTGGTCGTCCACGCCGCCGACGTCCAGGACGCCGAGGGGGCCAAGCTGGTCTTCGCGGCGATCCGCGGCCGCTTCAGCCGGCTGCGACGGGTGTGGGCCGACGGCGCCTACGCCCGGCTGGCCGCCTGGGTGCGGGCCTGGCGTCCGGCGTAGCCGGTGCGGCTGGAGGTGGTGCCACGCCGGCTGGCCCACGGCTTCGAGGTCCTGCCGCGCGCCGCTGGGTTGTCGAGCGGACGTTCGCCTGGCTGGGCCGCTACCGCCGCCTCTCGAAGGACTACGAGGCGACCTGCTCCAGCGGCGAGGCGTTGATCAAACTCGCGATGGCGCATCTGATGGCTCGACGGCTGACAAAGAAGCTGAATCGATAGCTTTCCCTACAGGCTCTAAGGACGTTCATCGAGAGAAGCAAGCGCGGTGTCCGAATGGGATCGTCGCCACATCCATTGATCCCCCAAGGAGGTTCGGGAAGAGTTCATTGGCCTCCTCAGGTCCATTGACCTCCGAATGCCGGAAACAGCTCACGAGGTGGTCTTTCACCAGCCCAGTGGTCTGCATGAGGGCGTAATAGATCGTGGTCCCCGCAAACGCGAATCCCGGGTGCTTCAGGTCCTGACTCAAGGCCTCCGACTGCTGGGAGCGGGTCGGGACTTCCCTGATCGACCGCCATTGGTTGCGGATCGGGATTCCCTCGACGAACCGCCAGATGTAGGAGTTGAAACTGCCAATTGCGTCCTGGACGATCAGGAACTCCTGGGCGTTATTGATCGCCGCGCGAACCTTCAGCCGGTTGCGGACGATGCCCGGGTCGGCGAGCAAGTTGTCGACCTTCCTCCGGTATTATCAAGCAACGACCGTTGGATCGAACCCGTCGACAACAACCCGATAGCGGTCTCGATTCTTGAGGATCGTGTCCCAAGTGAGCCCAGCTTGAGCCCCTTCGAGAATCAGGAACTCGAACCATTGTCGATCATCGTGGACCGGCACTCCCCACTCCTCGTCGTAGTAGCGAATCGCCAAGTCGTTCCTGGCCCAGTCACAGTGGCATTGGTCCATTTCCTTAGGCGCTTTGACGTTTCTCTTTCCTCGAGGGCAAGAAATGTACTCAATTGAGTTACAACGTCGCGCCATGCCCCGCCATAGCCCTCAACCTCTGACTCTTGTAAGATGTTGTCGGTGTTCTTCCGCCTGATTCTCAAGACGACAGTTTCTCCGATGGTCAGCAGCCCGATCACGATCACGATCGACCGTCTTTCCGGGACACTTCTGGGCACTGCCCTGGGGGACGCCCTGGGTCTGCCCGCCGAAGGGATGTCGGCTCGTGCCATCGCCCGACGCTTCGGGCGGGTGGACCGGTTCCGACTGCTGGGCTCGACCGGCTATGTCTCCGACGATACGGAACAGGCGGCGCTCGTTGCTCAGGCGCTTGCGAGGAATCCAGACGATCGGGAGGCGTGCGTGCATACCTTCCGGCGTTCTCTGCTCGGCTGGTTCTGCCGGCTGCCGTTTGGCATCGGACTGGGTACCGTGCGGGCGTGTACTCGGATCGCCTTCGGGTGCTCGAGAAGCGGGGTCTTGTCAGCGGGAAACGGGGCGGCCATGAGGTCGGCAATCGTAGGGGCCTTCTTCCACGACCAGTCGGAGCAACGGCGAGCCTTCGGAAGGGCACTCGCTGAAGTAACCCACCGGGATCTGCGGGCGGTCGAGGGGGCGCTCTACGTGAGCGAGATGGCCGCCGCATGTGTTCGGAGCATCGAACATTCGTACCTGATTCACTGCCAAAAGGAAGCCCGGCGGTTTGTGACCGACCCCCAACTTGGCGCAGCGATCGACAAGGGAACGGAGCTGGCCCTGTGCGGCTCGGAGGTCTCGGAGGCGGCGAACGCCCTCGGTACCTCTGGGTTCGTCGTCCACACGCTCGGCTTCGCCACATATTGTTTCCTCAGGTTTGGCGACAACCCCATGACAACTTTGACAAACGCGATCAGTGCCGGTGGGGACACCGACACCATTGCTGCGATCCTGGGCGGTTGGCTTGGGGCTCTGCATGGGGAGTCTGGGTTGCCCGCCGACCTGATCGGCAGGATTCAGAATGGTCCGTTCGGACCAACTCACCTCCGAGCCCTCAGCCATTGTCTCGCCCAGATTCATCTGGGAGAGTCCTGCATGGTACCGAGATATTCCCACACTGCGGCTCTGGTGAGAAACCTGTCGCTCTACCCAGTCGTCCTGGGGCACGGCTTCAGAAGGTTGTTCCCCTTCTGAGGCCGGAGTCGCAACAGACTTGGCTCGATCACTGGGAACGACTCCTACGAATCCTGTTGAACACGAACACCGCGACGAACAGCAACACCGCAACGGTCACGACCACGACAAGCGTTGGCCTTCCTGAAACCGTGAACGGGACCGGTGGGCATTCCGAGGGGCGATATGCGTAATCTCCCGGCCAGGTGGCGGCCACGCGCCAGGTCCCCGTCGTTGCGTCCTCGATCCGGTCGGAGAACTGCCCATCGTCCCTTGTTCGCACGCCGCGAACCCAGGAGGTCCCGTCCGGGCGAACATAGCGGAGGATCACGGGCACATCAGCTCGCTCTGGTCGAAGGAATCCGTTCACAATGACCCTGCCACGTGTTACGACCGGTTCCAGGAGTTGGACCGTCGAGGACGGACGCGCATAGACATCGAGGGAGATCCCACCGAGGGGCACCGGCGCGACGTCACCCGCATCGGTCGAGACACGCACCGAGACTGTTCGCATCACCGGCTCGGAAACCGTGGGAGGAACAACTGTGACCTGCAGACCACGACGCTCACCCGGTCCGAGGACAAACTCGTACTCCTCCAGCTCGACGGCCCAATCGCCTGGGAGTGAAGAGCGGTCGACCTGGAGAAAGAATCGCGCAGGCTGGGGACCGGGATTGGTGATCTGGAAGCCGTGCTCAACCGGGCTCTCGGCGTACTCGTCGGTTACGTTCTCTTGTGCCTGCTGGTTTCCAGGATTCAGATCACCCGCACAGCTGAGTTCCGCCAGCAGGCAGAAGTGCTGGCCGGCTCCCAGTGCGCTCGAATCAGGCGTCCAGTCGAGGACGACGACCCGCTCCGCGTCGGGCCCACCCGCGGCGCCGAGGTCCACCGTCGTCTGATCAAGGAATTGCCAGTCAGAAGGGGACTGACCGGCTCCGAAGGGTGCCCAGGAGACACGTACCTCAACGTCCTCGGCCGGGCCTTCTCCCAGATTCCGCAGCCGGACATGCACTCGGTTGAGGTGGTCGAGCCACAGCGGATCACGATTGCCCAGCGGGTCGGGGTTGGCGTACTCGTCCCAGTCATTGAGCAAGAGTCCCCCTTCCAGTTCGATCCGGCTGTCGATCCAGACGTCCACCGTCTTGTACGGAGGCGGGTCCGGGGCACCCCAGGGTGTGATTTCGACGTCGGGCTGGGGACTGGGTGGGTAGACGATCTCAATGCGATGGTAGCCATCACCGAGATCCTCGGCAATCGAGACGGTCAGCCCCGCGACCGAGTCGGGAGCAAAGACCTGAGGAGCCTTCCAGGTGGCATCGTCAAGGGGGTTCAACGCATTGCGGACCATCAGGCCGGGGTCGTCGATGGGTTCGAGGGGCGTGTCGTCAACGATTCGAACGATCCCCCTGCCCGGGCTGCGGCTCTCATCGACGGTGGCGATCAGCACGCCCTGGTCCGGCAGGCCCTCATCCGACCCCTGCCACTTGCGTGCCTCGATGAGATAGTACAGCCGCCCGTCGGAGCTCACTGGAATCTTGATCACCCGCACACAATCGAGGCCAACCTCAGGACACGGCGTAGAGGGGTCGTCCTCAAGCGGCTGCAGGACAAGGGACGCCGAGTTAGTCGAACCTCCCAGGGGCGGACGCCGCACGATCCGCACGACATCCCTGTCGGCATCATCGAGCAGTCCCAGCTGGATCTGGCTGTACCCGATGGGATAAGCTGGTCGGGATTCGAACTCGGACGGGTTGAAGGTGCCAACGCTGCCGCGAAGCCCGTACGGCGCCGAGGGATTCGTGTCCCCATTGCCCAATAGGGCCCAGCGGGCCGTGAAGTCGTCGTCGATCGACAGGAGTTCCACACCGAGGACATCGGAAAAACCCGAATACAGATCATAGAGGTCCGGCAGCCAACCGATCGCGTGCATCAGCTCGTGGGCATAACTTCCCAGGCCGGACTCGTAATACAAACTCCCATCCTCGAAGGCCCCAACGCGAGTCTCCGAGAGGATCGCCACGGTCACGGTGCGCGATTGGCCGATGTCGTCGGGGACTGGCCAGGGGTATCCGCGAGCAAGCCAATCGGCCGGAGTCCCTGCGGGGATCGTGGGACTCGGCGGGGGCTTCCAGAATGACTCACGGGCACCGAGGTGGACGGCCCAGTCGTGGATCGAATCGTTGTTGCGCCGGTCTGCGTGGCCGGCATGAACCACGAGGATGGCAGGATAGGGAGGGGCCGTTTGATCGAAGCGCGGCCAGTCGATCGCCCCCGCCAAGGCGTCCGGATCGGTGTCGCAGGCGACGTCGGCGGCGTAGAGGGCATCGATCGCCAGCCGGATCGGCACTTCGGTCCCCCGACCTCCCGCGCCGTAGTCGGCCTGAACGCCTGGAATGGCGAACCAGGTGTCGTCCCTCGCCCCGAGCGTTCTCACGTCCAGTTCAAAGGTGCCGAAGCTGACCTCTCGGATGTACCCAGCCACCTCGCCCCGGACCCAGGCATCGATCTCCGCGACCGTCGACTCGGGAGAGATGTCGGCGAAGCGCACGGGGACAACGAGGACGGGGATATCGACCGCCAAGGCTTCTGTCGGCAAGTTGATCGAGCTAATCAGCAGCGACACGATGAGCCCCAGGCGTCGAGGCCGTAAGTTGGCTCTGTGAGGACCGTTTCTGAATGTGATATTGGCTGACATCGCTACCTCCCATGCTTGGAAGGAACGAAAAAAAAGCCCCGAGGCGCATGACTGCACACTACGGGGCCACCCTGACCGGCTCCAGCTTGCCCGACGAGAGCGAGCCGAGTCGATAACGTCATTTTATCGCTTGAACACGGAGCGCGATACGAAAATCGAAATCACTCACACACAAACCTTTCGATCGGAGCAAATGGCTTCACGATCCCCAATAACCCAGCCTTCCTGTTTCAGATGAACCGCCGCTCGAAGTCGGCTCAGCCGAAACTCACATGGCGGTGATGATCTCCTGGGAAATGATCTCCCTTGAGTTACGGCCCCCGATAGATCATCTACCTCTGCCAGGTTCTGGGCTTGGAGTTGCCCACCATCGACCTCTGGTAACGACTTGAGGATGATCCCAATTCGACGACAGAGAAATCACCAAATAATCATCTTGAGGATGAAACCCATTCTCTGGATCCCATCGATCGAGTGCATACTGGGAAAGTTTTAATCA
>NZ_JABBYO010000034.1 GCF_012958305.1 Tautonia rosea
AAGCGGTCCTGAGTCCGTCAAACGCGGCCCCAGTCGCCCCCTCGTCACGTCGTTCCCCTCGAAGGCTCGTGAGGCCGCGATCCCGTTCGGTCCCCGCCTCGACAAACCGCCATCGATCGCTCCCTTGTCAAGCATGGGCTCGGCCGAACGTTTACCCAGTGGCCGTGGGGCACCGGGCCGTCGACCCGCACCCCGCTGGGGGCCCGGCCGTAGGTGCGGTCCATCGCCGTCGAGGCCCCGCTCTCGTCGACGAAGACCAGCCGGGTCGGGTCGACGCTGGCGAACTCGTCTCGCCAGGCGGCCCGCCCGGCCTTCAACTCCGGCCGGTCCTGCTCGGCCGCCCGCCGCGACTTTTTTTGCGCGTGATCCCCAGCCGTCGCAGGGCCCGATACACCGCCGCGGGGCTGCAGGAGACGCCGGCGGCCCGGGCCAACTCCTCCAGCGTGGCGTCGTCGTCCCGGACCGCCTGGCGGAGCCGGGCCGCGGCCTCCGCGTCGAAGACCGCCTCGCGGCCCCCGCCGTGCGGCTTCGGCGCGATCGAGCCGGTGTCGCGGCGTTGCCGCAGCACCTTGCGGATCCAGCCCTCGCTGACCGAGAAGCGGGCGGCGATCTCGGCGCGGGTGCCGTCGTGGGCGTCGCAGGCGGCGACGACCCGTACGCGGAGGTCCGTCGAGTAGGCTCTCATCCTCCGTGTCCTCCCGACACGAAGGTATAACCGTGTCAACCGGCACGGTCAAAGGAAAACCGGACTAACCCAAACCCTACAAGGAGTAAGGCCATCGCGCAATTCACCTCAGGGCCCGGGCATGCAATATCCGGGCTAGCGCGAACGGTCGCGGCGCAGAGATCATCCTCACGCCCGATGCCGGCTATTCCGTGACCCTTTCGAGCTTCGACCTCGCGGGATTCAACCAGGTCGACCGGGTCGCCCGCTTCCTGAGGATTGTTGACGGAAACGACACTCTGTTGTTCAACTTCGGCTCCGACCTGACCATCCTCGGCGCGGGGCCGGCTCACAGCTCGTTCCTGCCGAATTTCTCGCACGCGGGGACGATCAAGCTTCAGTGGGGAGCCGATTGGAATCTCGGCATCGACAACATCCGGTTCTCACAGACCCGGTCGGCGGTCATCCCCGAACCCTCCTCGCTGACGATCGCCCTGCTCGGTGGTCTGATCCTGGTGTCGGCCCGGCCGATCTTCCTGCGGTCGCAGTCCCGGCGCAGCGGATGCCCCAAGAGTTGAAGCGTTCCTCGGCGTTCGGCTCGCGGCGATCTGGGCGGGGCGTTTCCCCAATCGAGGATCGCCGCGGAGCTTCGATCGGAGCGTTTGCAAGCCGTCACGACGAGGAGGCGTCGGCCTTCAGGTCGATCTTCGGGAACAAGGGCGAGACCTTGCCGTTGACCAGCGGAGCGGTCACGCGAAGATCGGGGCCGGCAGGGCGCTCGGCGGCGTCGGCGAAGGAGACGGCGTCCCAGGGCTGAGCGTCGCCGAAATTGAAGGCAGCGTAAAAGATCTCCGCGGTTCGGGGGAGAAACGGCTTGATCAAGATCGCCACGACCCGAAGCGCCTCAGCCAGATTGACGAGCACGACCTTCGTGGCCTCGGGATCGGTCTTGGCGAGCTTGAACGGCTGGGTGGCCTCGATGTAGCGGTTGGCGGCGTCGATGACTTCAAGCCAGATCTTCTGAAGCGCCGTCGCATACTGAAACGAGCCGACGAGCGAGCGAAGGTCGTCGACGAGCGCCGGTAGGTTCAACTCGGCTCGCCAGGCGTTGGGATCGATCGCCGACGAGCCTTCCAGAGCGCCGTCGAAATAGCGTTGGGTCATTGCCAGGGTGCGGCTGTAAAGGTTCCCCAGGTTGTTGGCCAGGCCGGTGTTGTAGGTCTCGGCGAAGCGCTCGAACGAGAACTCACCGTCCCCTCCGAACGGGCACTGGCTCATGAAGTAGTAGCGGAACCCCTCGCTGCTGAACTGGCGGATCAGGTCCATCGGCTCGACGATGTTGCCGATGGATTTGCTCATCTTTTGCAAGACGCCGCTGGCGTCGTCCTTGCGATAGACGAAGCCGTGGGCGAAGACCGCCTTCGGCAAGGGCAAGGCGGCCGACATGAGCATCGCCGGCCAGAGGGCGCAGTGAAATCGGGTAATGTCCTTGCCGATCACATGGGTCTCGGCCGGCCAGTAGCGTTGAAACTTCGCGTCGTCGTCGCCGTAGCCAAGCGCGGTGATGTAGTTCAACAGCGCGTCGAACCAGACGTAGATCGTCTGCTCCTCGTCGAACGGAACGGTAATCCCCCAGGTGAAGCCTTTCCGGCTGATCGAGACGTCTTGAAGTCCGGATTTGACAAGGTTGACGATCTCGTTGCGGCGGCTCTCGGGCTGGATGAACTCGGGGTGGGCCTCGTAGTGGGCGAGCAGGCGGTCTCGAAACTCCGAAAGCTTGAAGAAGTAATTTTCTTCCTCGACGATCTTGAGCGGGGTGTTCGGGTGGTTCGGGCAACATCCGCCCCCGCTGGCGGCCTCCTCGATGGTCTTGAACTCCTGGCCGGAGGGGGAGACAGCCTCCTTGGCGGTCTTGAACTCCTCGCAACCTTCGCAATACAGCCCTTGATACGGGCGCTTGTCGATGTCGCCGGCATCGTAGACGGCCTGGATGAACTGGCGGCAGCCGGCGTGATGACGGGCTTCGCTCGTCTGGATGAAGTCGTCGAACGAGATGTCGAGCGCCCGCCAGACCTCCTTGAACTGCCCGGCCATGTCATCGACGTACGGCTGCGGCTCGACCCCCAGCTCTCGGGCTCGCTTCGAGACCTTGATCGTATTCTCGTCGTTGCCCATCAAAAAATACGTGT
Organism: Tautonia rosea; assembly: GCF_012958305.1. Taxonomy (NCBI): domain Bacteria; kingdom Pseudomonadati; phylum Planctomycetota; class Planctomycetia; order Isosphaerales; family Isosphaeraceae; genus Tautonia; species Tautonia rosea. The sequence goes on from NZ_JABBYO010000034.1 coordinate 2,854, forward strand.
CGAAGCCTTCCATGCGGCGGAAGCGGGCTTGCACGTCGGCGCCAATCTTCTCGAAGGCCGTGCCGATGTGCGGTCGGCTGTTCGGGTAGTCGATCGCGGTGGTGATGAAGTACGTCGAGGCTTGGCTCATGATTCAGTTCGATCCATCAAAACGGCGGCCCCGCGGCTCGATGCTCGGCCGAGGCGCGGATCGTGCCCGCCCGATGGGTCGGACACGCGGGGAGGAGGCGGCGTTCGCTATCGCCGTCAAGGCGATTATTCTAGCAGGTCGGGTGGTCGGCTCACCAACCATCCCCCCTCGTCTTGAAGAAGTCGGCGCAGGGAGGATCAGGCCCCTGAGCCGCCGGCGATCGACTTGAAGTAGTCGCGATCCGGGAGCAAGACCACCACCGCCTCATTGGAATCGGTGTCGAAGTCCCAGAGGTACCACAACCGGCAGTGTGAACAGGTGGCGAGCATCCGTTCGGGAAACCCGTCGTCGGGCTGGTGCAGCGTCATTTCCCGATCGCAGGAGAGACAGAGGACGCTGGACAGCGGCGTTTCACCCAGCGAAACGCCCATCACCGTAACCGTTGCAGCCTTGTTGACCCGACGGAAACTTGCCATGTCGAGGGCTCCAGTGCCCCGCGGATTCCGGGGCCGATGATCCTCGAATCGTCTCCAACAAACGCGGTTGAGACAAACTTTCGTGCAAATGTCGTTCCATTATGCGTCTGGGGCTGCCCAGGGGCTTCGCCTTCACCCGATCTCGGGCACGTTAGCCGATTGGAGCGGCCCCGCCGGTGGCCTGTTCCATGATCGCGTGCTCAGTCCACGCCTCGACGGGGCGGGCTGGGCCGAGGACCCCTCGGCTCATCACGGCGATCCGGTCGCAGACCCCCATCAACTCGGGAAGGTACGAGCTGACCATGATCACCGCCTTCCCCTCGGCGGCCAGGGTGCCAATCATTCGGTAGATTTCGGCCTTGCTCCCCACGTCGATCCCCCGGGTCGGCTCGTCGAGCAAGAGCACGTCGGCCTGCTGATGCAGCAGCCGAGCCAGCGCCACCTTCTGCTGATTGCCCCCCGAAAGCGCTCCGATCCGTTGATCCGGCCCCTGAGTGCGAATTCGCATCGCCTCGATCCACCGCCGGGTTTCTCGCCGACGCGATCGCCGCCGCAACCAGCCGAACTTCGCATAACGCCCGAGGGCCGAAAGCGTCAGGTTTTCCTCGACCGATCGCCCCAGCGCGAGCCCTTCTTCCTTGCGGTCCTCGCTGAGAAACCCCATCCCCTCGCGAATCGACCGCCTCGGATTCGTCGGCAAGACACCGGTGAATTGCTTGATCGTCACCTCCCCCGCCCGCACCTCGTCGAGCCCGAAGATCGCCCGCAGCAATTCCGTCCGACCCGCCCCGACGAGCCCGGCAATCCCCAGCACCTCCCCCCGGCGCAGGGTGAGATCCGCCCGTCTCGGCAAGCGACGGCCGGACAGCCCTCGCAGGACGAGCACCGGCTCCCCCGCCTCGTGAGGCACCCTCGGGAACATCTCCGTCAGATCTCGCCCGACCATCGCCGCGATAATCCCTCGCAGCGCAGCCCCCTTCATCTCCCCCCGCTCGACCGCCTGGCCATCCCTCAAGACCGTGTACCGATCTGCCACCCGCTGCACTTCTTCCAGAAAATGACTGATATAAACGATCGCTAGACCCCGCTCCCTTAGCCGATCAATCACCGCGAACAACCGCTCCGCGTCCCGCTCGGTCAGGGAACTGGTCGGCTCGTCGAAGACGATCACCCTGGCCTCGCACACCAAAGCTCTTGCCACCTCGATCAATTGCTGGGCACCCACGCTCAACGATCCGGCTCTCACGTCGGGCCGAAGATCGAGATGCTCCAGCATCTCCAGGGCCTCGCGCACGATCCTGCGATGCTCTCCCCTGCGCACCATCCCCAGCCTCGTCCGCTCCTGCCCGAGCATCACATTCGCCTCGACCGACAGGTGCGGCGCGATCGCCAGTTCCTGGTAGATCATCGCCACCCCCTTCGCCAGCGCCTCCCTCGGCCCCCTCGGCGCATACGGCTCCCCGTCCAGCCTCATTTCCCCCGCATCCGGACGATACGCTCCGCTCAATACCTTCATCAAGGTGCTCTTGCCCGCCCCATTCTCCCCGATCAAGGCATGCACTTCTCCCGGATACAGGTCGATCGCCACCCCCTCCAGCGCCCGGCTGGCGCCGAATCGCTTGGAGACGTTTCGCATCGCCAGCAAGGGCCGCGCATGCTCATCCGGCTTCATCTCGATCGGTGTTGCGTCCACGGCTCACCTGCTTCGCTGCCATCGCTCCGTCACTCAATCTCGGCCCTCAACCCACCGAAAGGCCATTGGCCATCGTACGGCGCTGTTCATGCCCTGACGACAGCGGAGTGGCCTGATTTCCCGTCGTTGAGTCGTGACTCGTTGCCAGGTTGGTACGGAACCCCTGACTCCGTTACAGGCTGGCTGGAATCCGTCCTGGTGCGATCGGCAGGCCTGTGGAATTGGAGCCCGGACCGCCGGTACAATGTGGCCCCGGCGACCGAGGCCGGCGAGGCGACGAGCCGGGCGCGGGGTCCGGAGGAGGGCCGGTGACGGCAAGGTAAGTCGTCCGACAGAGACAGCACCGCGGGGCGTTTCGTCATGGCTTCGTTCTTCCTCGACGTCGCCCGATTCGATTCCATCTCGATCGGCATCTTCTTCGTCGCCGTGGCCTGCCTGGCCGTAGCGATGATCTGGCTGACGGTCCTGTTCGTGATCGCTATTGTGAAGGGTTGGAATCGCATCCGGTGGCCGCTCGGGCTGCTGCTGATCGGCCTGATCATCGGGGCGATCCCCCTGGCCTGGACCGGGGTCCGAGCGCAGATCGACCTGGGGCCCCTCGATCGGCAGGTCGACGGCGAGCGGCACCTGACCCTCACCGGCTGGGACCGCCCGGCCAGCGATTATGCGGCGGCGCTGGCGACCCGACGCAACGCGGTTGTCCTTCAAATGGCCAACCCCGATGTGACGGACGAGGTCGTCGCCGGCATCGACGGCATGGACAACCTGCGCGAGCTGGACCTCAATGACTCGGCCGTGACCGACGAGGCGTTGGCGACAATCGCGGCGCGCCCCGCCCTGGAGGCCCTCAGGATGGCGCGCACCCAGATCACCGACGCGGGGTTCCGCGAGCATCTGGCAGACAAGGAGTCGATCGACAACCTCGACGTCCGGGGCACCGCCGTCTCGCCCGAGACGCTCACCGCCTGGGTCGCGGCCAAGCCCGGTCGCCGCGCCTTGCCAAGGCCCCCGGCCCCCTCCCCGTCCGACCCGGCCCCCGAGGGGGACGCCGTCGCCGTTGGAGAATCCTCCCAGGACGACCGACCCGACACGGAATCGGAGCCGAGCCCCCCATGAGCACCTCCCCGATGAGGCTCGACCCCAGCAGGTCGGGCGACGATCACAACGCCCTCTATCTGGCCCGCGCCTGCGAACTCGCCTACCTGCCCGAGGCCAGGGCTAAGCCCCTCTTCCGCGACGAGCTGGGCCTTGAGGCCACGCTCATCAGCGTCGACAACACGCAGGCCTACGTCGGCTCGGGTGCGTCGGAGCTGGTCGTCACCTTCCGAGGGTCCGAGGCCCCCACCAGCCTCGACGGCTTCAAGGACTGGCTGCTGACCAACGCGAACAACTTCCTGGTCCTCCCCGAAGGCCGCATCGGCACCGACTTCGCCGCCGCAGGCGTCGGGGCGCGGTTCCATCGCGGCTTCATGGAAGCCCTGGCCGAGATCTGGGACCCACTGCTCACGGCGGTCGAGGCCGAGTTCAAGCGATCTGCCCGGCCCTTGTGGGTCACCGGCCACAGCCTGGGCGGCTCGCTCGCCCTGCTCGCCGCCTGGCGGTTCCAGCAACACTTCCTGGACGTCCACCAGGTCGTCACCTTCGGTGCGCCGATGGTCGGCAACAAGGAGGCGGCCGACGCCTTCCACCGCGAGTTCCCGGGCAAGATCTACCGCTACATCGACGACCCCGACCCCGTGCCCCTGCTCCCGGCGATCAGCCTGATCGCCAACCTCTACATCCACTGCCTCGACGAGGTTCGCCTAGGCGGCCAGTCGTCGGGCGCGACCCTCTCGGCCATGCAGCAGCTCGGCGGCAAGGCAGCCAAGACCAGCCTCGACGCCACCGCGATCGACGAGGTCTGGGGCTTCCTGCTCAATCGGATCGCCGCGCACGACATCGCCAACTATCAAAAGCTCATCGTCGAACGGTTCGGCTCCTGAGGACCCCCGCCTTTTCTCGACATCAACGAACCCCCGCTTTGGGCCTCATCGGGAAGGTCACGCCCTGGCCTCGTCGCCCCGCGGCAGACAAGAGACGAGGCTTCGCCAGACCCTCGATTTCAACGTTCTCCGGAACATCTCGCCATTTCACGGCCGGTCGACACTGGGCGGCTCCTCAAGGAAGTAAGCACCTGGTCTGCCCCCGGAAACCGATCACCCATCAGACTTGTCGTGATCCCTTCGGCATTACCGCCTCATCCCAAGTTCCCTGCACTCCAGACGTGCCCACATGAACCCAGGGGAATGATCTTCGACGCAGTTAGGAGGAGATCCATCTCGTGTGATTGCGTGCGTTTCTTGGCGAAATGAGACGACACAATTGGCGAGAATCCACTTGTATTGACGATTCTAATGAATCACAATACAAGTGGATTCCTGCTCGTGACGAGGTGGGATGCTTTGGTCTCGAAGGCCTCTTGCATGTGCGTTCGCACGGCAAGGGGCTTTTTTTCGTGTCCAACCGTCGGAGATATTGGAGCCCTGACACACCCGATCGGTTCGCCGTGATCGTCGCTCACATTCCTATTCTTCGAGAAAAATCTCCTGGACGGATCGAAGCGTCTAGTTTCATCATCGTATGAAAATTCGATTGTTGAAAAATGCTCCCCCCTGAGGCCTTGTTCTTGTGTTGGGACCCTTCAGGAGGCAACACGATGAGTGCACACGACACACGCTCCTGGCCCGGTTTGCGGGTCGCGGCCCTGGTCATCGCGATCGGGAGCGTGCTCCAGGCCCAACCTCCCACGAAAGCCCTCCCGACGGCAACGGAGGCGCCTGTGGCAAACGCCTCGGGAGATCCGCAAACCCCGCGAACGACCGTCGACACCGATGGCGACGGTGTCCCGGACGATCTGGAACGCGGCGGCTATACCTTCGACCCCTCGACCGGTCAATTCCGACTCTGGAACCGAGAATCCGAGCCCGAGGCACCGCACTGGTTTACCGACCCGCTTCAGTGGTCGACGGACCAGGACGCCTACTCCGATGGCATGGAAGCGTCGCGAGCCGTCATGGACGTCGCCGTCCGGGCTCCTGGCGACGATCCCCTCGTGCCTGCTTATCCGAACATCGTGTTTCAGCTCACAGGCTATTCGGTCACCCTGAACGAGGACATCACCTACGACGAGGGAGGTGCGCTCACCAAGGGCAGCACCTGGAACCGCGAGACGCAGCAGATCAGCTCTCAGGCGTACGAGGTCAGCGCAGAGCTCGGTTTCTCCGGCTACAAGGTCGAGGGCAAAATCGGGGCGTCTTTCACCAACACCCAGACGACCAGCAACGCCGTCAGTGTGGGTGGCTCGGTGCTCGACGAGTCGAACTGGTCCCGAGCCCGTTGCACCAACCCGACCGACGCCGCTCGGATCAAGTTGCGGGTGAAGGTTTACAACCATGGAACCGCCTGCGCAAGCAACCTCTTTCCGACCCTCACCCTGCGTATCGGCGGCATCAACGTCGCGACCTTCGAGCCGGGAAACGCCCAGATCAACCTGCTTGTTCCGGGAGCGGTTTACCCCCCCGAACCGGGTGTTTCCTGGGTGATTGACTCGATCGATACCGGCGTCGGTGTCATCCCCCTGTCGCTCACACTCGATGAACTGCGAGCGCTTGAGCGTGGCGCCCCCGTCAGCCTGTCCGTCACCCAGTTGAAGGCCGACGTAATGCTCGCCGACCGAGCCAAGGGCTGGACCTCGGCAGGAGACGTCAACGAGTACCTGGCGCGGTGTACTCCCGTCAGCGCGAACATCCGTGTCGAGATCGGCGATGGCGACTTCTCCCACCACCTCGTCTTTGCCGGCGGCAGAACCTCGTTGCCGCGTCTCACGCTGGGGGAAGCGCTCGGGCGGATCGGCCTGGCAAACGACGGCTCGTTCGTCTACAGAGACGCCCAGGGCATCACCCGGCGGACCAACCTCGACGGTTACTCCTCGATCTTTGATCCGGAGACCCTGGCCGTCAACGGCTGGAATCTCACCACCTCGCCCCCGACGCCGCCCGAGGGCTTCTCCGTCATGAACATGGTGCTGGGCCCTGCGTCCAGTGTCATCTTCCGGGCCCCCCGAGAGGCCTCGGATCTCGGCCCGACCATCCACTACGTGAACGCCGACTCCGGGACACGCCGGATTCACCTGTGCGTGAGCGACTACCAGGGCATCCGTTCGCTCGAATGCCTGGACAAGCAAGGCACGCCGTTTCGGGATGAGAATCAAGAGCCGGTGCCCCTGGTGGAGGAGATCGCCGGTTCCGGGTTCTACCAGGCCTTGATCCCGGATCCGTACTACGTCTTCGACGGAACCGAGAAGGTCGTGGTCACGAACCTTGCCGGCCAGACGACCGAGCAGACGATCAGCGTCGTTTACGACAACAAACCTCCGGATCCCGAGGCGCCGACCATCAACGCGGTCCATGTGAACTGGTTCCTGGATCCGCCTCGGATCTACGCCAATGTCACGAACCCCCAGCCCCGGTATCCGCTCCAGTGGATCCGAGTCTTCCACCCGGATCTCGGACAGAAAGGTTTTGTCGAGCTGGAAGAAGCCGCCGAACGGTACCGGGATCCCGACGGCTGGGAGGCTCGACTTGAGGGAGTCAGCAAAGGCGATTCCCTGAAGCTGAAGGTCGTGGCGTACGTCCAGCCAGGGATTTACACCGAAAAGGTCGTGTCGGAGGTCGCCCTCGCCCAGTTGAAGCCAAGAGTCGACTGGAAGGGGAAAAACTACTGGATCAGGTCCGCCCTCGACTTCGACGCAGAGAGTGACAACGTCAGAACGTCGGGACTGCTCGATGAGTACCCCGGGCTCGTCCAAGCCCCCTTCGACATCACTGCCACGGCGCACGAAGGGAACCTTCTCCTGCGCTTCAGTCGGCCGTTTGCTGTCAAGGAACTGGAAGGTGATCAGTACGCCTTCGCGAAGCTCAACAAGGAGGGCATCGGCCGTCTCCTGGAAACCTTGCCGCAGAAAGGAGGATTCACCATCGCCCATAAGGACGACGAAGACGCCACCAGAGGTCGCATCTACGTTATGCAGACGGAAGGTGGAAACCTGGTCAAGTTCCAGATCGATGTCTTGGAGCACAACCTCACGCAGTGGAAACGCAACGCGGTGCTCGAGCTGTCCTACGTCGTTTATACGCCTGAAAGTCAAGGTGAGGACACGATTCGATCGGAGGAAAAGGAAGATCTTCCTGCGAGCGCAACACCCCGAACGCGCTCGACGCGTTCGGGGTGAAGATGCCCTCATTTTCACTGGGAGCCCTTGAGCATCCCCGCCCCTTCCAGCGCCCGGAGCATGCCGAACGTGCTTGACTCGTTCGGCGCGAAGATGCCGTCCACCTGCCCCCGATAGCGCGTCACCAGTTGCTGCGACTTCTCCAGCGCCGTGGCCGCCGTGGCCCCGGCGTACTGGTCGTCGGAGACGAAGGTGACCTCGGGGAACGCGCTCTGCATCGTGTCGAGGAACCCCTGTTCCCGCTGCTCGGTGCTGGCCGAGCCGACCGCGTAGCGCAGCAAGATCGCCCTGCCCTGCCCTTCCAGCAGTTCCCCCAGCCGACGGGCCGCCAACGCCCCGCCGTTGTAATTGTCGGTCGCCACGTAGCTAACTGGCTTGTCGGAGTTCAGGGCCGAGTCGATGATGACCACCGGAATCCCCCGGTCCACCGCCTGCTCGACCGGGCCGACCAGCGCCCTTGCATCCAGCGGCGCCAGGACGATCCCATCCACCCCCAGCGCGATCGCGTTCTGCACCAGCTCGATTTGCTGCTGCCGGTCGTCTTCTTTCTGAGGGCCTTTCCAAAGGATCTCCGCGTCCATCTCGTCGGCGGCCTTCTTGGCTCCGGCGTGAATCGTCTGCCAGAACTCGTGCGTGGTCCCCTTCGGAATGACCATCACACGCCACGTGCGCGTTTTCTCTCCGGAGAGACTGGCATTGGCCCCGTGCTCCAGCTTCTCGGGGTTGAGCAACGCCGCGATCTCCGGCTCGTCCATGTTCTCAGGGGTTGCCAGCGTCTCTCCCGTCGAAACCTCGGCCTCGACCTCCCGCCCTTCCAGGTGATCGATCAGGGTCTTTACCCCCAGATACCCCATCCGTTGTGGATTCTGAAGCACCAGCCCTTGAATCGTCCCCTCGCGCAGCGCCTGAACCAGCGGAGGACTCCCATCAAAGCCGACAAACACGACCCCGCCCGATCCCGACGCCCCCCCCGCCGAGGAGCCGTCCGCCCCCCCTGGCTCCGGAGCCACCCCGCAGCCCACTGCCCCCACGACGGCGACGAGCGCCAGCAATCCCCCGATGCGGCCGATCATGGCGATCGCCCTCCGTTGTGCCTCAATCGTTCGGTTCGAACGCCCTGCATGCGATGTGCGTAAGTTCCCATCGTAGAACGACCCGAAGAGGCCGGTCAAGCCGCCGCTCCCGACACGAAAGCAGCAGCGCGTTTGAAAATGCCCCGATGCGTAAGTCCCGACCGGACCTCATCTTTTCGCCACCATTTCCTCACAATTTTGGCCAGGGTGTTGACTCCCTTTCGTCCTCTGGTAGGATATCCCCTGTCGCTGGTGAGTCACACCTTGACGCGGGCCGCTCGAAGAGGGCGGCCCGTTCTCACCTGAGCGAGGCACCTGGGACGACGCGGGCACGGACGGAGAGCGATTCGCCGCAGGGCGATCGAACCGATCGGAGCCTTGCGGCGTACGAGGGAAACCTTGATGCCGGGGCGGGGCGATCGGTGACGATCGCGCGGCCGTTGAACCGGGATGGGGGGTCTCGTCGCGAGGGGTGGTGACGCCGAGGCGACGTCTTTCTTTGACAATCCGGTCGATCGTGTTTGTGACATTGTCACATGGGTAAGAACGACGCACTCGACAGTCCTTCGACTTCGAAGCGTTGCGGTCCTGGGCGTCACGTCGAGAGGCGTGGCGGTG
>NZ_JABBYO010000035.1 GCF_012958305.1 Tautonia rosea
CTTGCAGCCGTGGCGTGCCCACCACGAGCCGATCGCCTCGACGGCGAAGGCCGGCGTGTCCGCCGAGGTGCCGACGCAGATGTGGCCCCGCCTGCCGAGCAGGTCGTAGATGCCGTACGAGGTCGCCCGGCACTCGGCGTCGCTGAGGAAGTCGTAGACGTTGACCTCCTCGGGCTCCCGGAGCCAGGCGGCCCCGGCGTTCTTGAAGTTGCCGACCAGTTCCTTCTTCTTGCTATCGACGCTGATGATCGGCTGCCCCAGCCCCTCGAAGATGGCGATCCACTCGTCGATGTTGCGGAACTGCCGGTCCCGGTCGGGGTGATCCGGCCCGGTGAACCGCTTGCGGTTGACCCGCAAGCGGTAGTCCTGCTCCCGCAGCAGCCGGGCGATGGTGGTGGGGCAGAGATCATGACCGAGCCGCTCCAGGTCAGCCCCGATGGCCGGCAGGCTGCGGCGGACGAACTTGGCCGGGCCCATCGGGTCGCCGCCGGTGGCCGGCTCGACGACGGCGGTCAGGGCCGGGACGATCTCGGGACTTTTTTTTCGACGGCGGGCCGGCCCCCGCCGGGCAGCCGGACCCGATCGGCGGGCCGGCCCTCCAGCGAGTCGGCCAGTTCCCGTCGGCCCCGGCGGATGGTATCGACATCCAGGCCGGTGATCCGGGAGAGGGTGCGGGCGCCGCCGTGGCCGAGCTTGGCACTCTCGACGGCGGCGTACCAGCGGCGTTGCTGCTCGTCGAGGCGGCTCATCAGGAGATTGATCCGTCGGTGGCCCTGCTGATCGGGATGGGGCTCGGGGTTGGTGCAGCGGGGGCACTGGCACTGATGGACATCACGCTGAGGCACGGAAGGACCCTCCCTGAAAGCTCGTCGGTGTCCGTACCATCCTACGAAAAACCTGGAAATTGTTCTTGGATGCCCCTCAAGCTCGTGACTCTCAAGAAACACAATTGATTGAAATGGTGAGAGATTCAAAACTCGACCCCGCCAAGAAGTTCGGCGAGTTCGGCCCGTTTTGAGTCAAGCATCGGGTCTGAATAGAACACGTTCTCGATGAAACCAGCGTGTTTATCTCGGGCTGCAGCAAGTGCCGCCGCTGCATGGATAAGTTGTGAGGGGTCATCGTTCGCGGCAGTAGCATGAGCTCTAGCGAGCGCATAGTAAGACTCGCCTCGATAACTCTTTGTTGTTTCCGCATAGCTGACAGCAGTCTTAGCATAGTCAAGTGCTGCGTCGGAATTGCCTTGCCGAGCCTCATGAGCTGAGAGAAGAACGAAGCTCATTAGGCCGGTCGGCTCTTTGTCTATGAATTCAGAGACGTTTTCGTGTTTCGAAATGCTTTTGTATCCCTCGATCGCATTTCGGAAATTCCCCATGCGTTGCTCGGTGACCGCACGATCAAATTGAGCTGAGAGGTGTCCCGGTTCGAGCTTGAGAATCCGGTTATAGTGATCGAGTGCTTCCTGGAGTCGGCCCTGTTTGAGTAAGAGCTTCGCGACTTCATTACGGAGTTCAAGATTAGAAGGTGCCTCTATCAGTTTGCTGGCAAGGATGACAGGAACGGATGAGGCATCGAGATCTATGAATGATGTCGCCCGATGACCGAGCAGTCTGAATAAATCGATACGCAGGGATCGCCAGGCTTCCGAGGAAGGTGAGCTTTCACTTGGGCGGATTCGTCGAATGGCTTGCTCGATCAAGTCAGGGCGGCCGATTCGGGCTCCCAGCATGGCGAGCGCTCTCCAAGCGACCGTCCATCTAGGAGTGATTCTTACTGCGTGGTGATAGCTCTCAATCGCCCGATCGATATCGTCCAGGTAGTACTGACAAGAGCCTTGCCCGAGCCAGAGGATGGCCGCCTGCGGATGAGTTACCAAGCAGGTCCCAAATTCGTCTTTGGCAGTCTCGACGTCCCCGATTTGAGTCAAGGCCGTGGCAAGTCGATAGCGGGGCCAATAGAGGTCAGGGCGATCTTTGAGTGCCGCATGATAGCGATTGATAGCGTATGAGAGGCTCACTTCGGACGGTGGAACTCCAATAGCCTCCGCTTCGGCTGGAGTTACGGCTTCGGCGAGGATCCCGTCGAGGTAGGCGTTAAGCCAGGCCGGGGGTGAGGAGATGTTCGAGCCTTGAACGATCGAGAAATTGCCACCATGCTTTTCATGTAAACGGTTCGCAGCGAGCTGCAGTGGAGCGATCGGGTAAGCTTGCAGAATACGATCGACACAAGACAAGGCCCGCTCACGAACCTCCGGAAAAGCGTCATACTCGTCACGTGAAAGTTCAATCGCGTAGACGAGTGCATGTCCAAGGACCCAGCCGAGTGTATCGGATTGGGCAGGTTCTCCTAGACGTGTGATGTCGTGGTTGTTCCAACTATCGGCTGAGGAGCCATCAAGTAGACCATAACTTGTGAGCACGCGTTCCGCGAAATCCAGCTTGCCAGAACTTTGCGAGCGTTCGCCTATTCGATAAGCCCAAACCTCGTACGAGCCGGAGTTGGGATCAGAGACGAAGGCTTCGTACTTTTGCCGAGCCAACTTGCTTAGTTCGTCTTCCTTAGCACTGGCATGTTGTAGCTGAGTTGTCCGATCATCGTGAACCAAGGCCGCGGCTCCGGAGGCGATCAGGCCAAGCGTGATGCAGCAGGCGGCGGCGAGGAAGGGGCGTTGGTGGTAGCGGAGCCAGCGAGAGGCCTCGACCCAGGCAGGGGGGGAGGTGTGGAGCAAGGGGAGGCCCGATCGCCAGCGGTCGAGGTCGACGGCGAGTTGCGAGGCGAAGCGGTAGCGGTGTGTGGGGTCCGGAGCGAGGCAGCGGCGAAGAATCGCCCGGAGGCCAGGCGGGATCGAGACAAGATCCCGTCGGGAGGCGGGGTCGCCGGCAGAGCGGTTGGCGGCGAGCAGGGCGGCCAGTGCGCGGCCCGATCGGGGGGATTCGTCGGGCGAGGGGACCGAAGGAGGAGCCCCCGTAAGCGCTTCTCGAAGAATCAGGCCAAGGGCATACAGGTCGGCCTGATGGCACGAGGAAGGGCAGGGGGGGGAGGCGGTTTCAGGACTGGCCAGCGCGCGGAGACGTTCGGGAGCCATGTAGGCCAGGGTGCCGCCCAGCTCTCCCGAAGTGCGAGACAACGAGGCCGGTAGCCAGTCGGTCGAGAGGTTGAAGTCGAAGAGCATCGGCTGACCGTCGCCGCCGATCAGAATATTCGAGGGCTTCAGGTCGCCGTGAATCACCCCGCGCTGGTACGCGTGATCGAGCGCCTCGGCCAGTCGGGCGATGACCCAGGCGACGGCACCGGCAAAGCTCAGTGAGGCGAGCAGCTCTCGGGCCGGTCGGACGGGAGTTGCAGCGGTGTATTCGGGGGCTGAGCAGAGGTCGAGATCGGCCAGCAAGTCGAGACCGCGCTCGGGGCGTCGGCTGCGTCGGCGGCTTTCCTGGAGCACGTCGCCAAGGGTCGCTCCGCCGACGAAGGGCATGAAGATCAGTTGCAACCCGTCGTCGGTGATCCGTTCCCGGAGAATCGGAACGATGTGGGGGTGAGGGGCCCGGGCAAGGTATCGGTGTTCGGCCGAGGGGCGGTCGGTGACCTTGAGCACGAGCAAGCGGTCTTCCAGCTCGGCATCGGCGGCGAGATAGACGTGAGCAAACCCGCCCCGGCCCATCTCGCGAATCAGGCGATAGGGCCCGACCTCATCGCCGGGCTTCAGGGGGCTGAGGGCCTGATCCTTCCCGATCGAAATGGGAGGAAGCACCTCGTGCAGTGCGATCAGGCGGAGCAACCGGTCGCGGTACTCCGGGAATCGGCGGACGAAGTCTTCGACCGAGGGTCGGCGCTCGGAAGACGCCTGCAAGCAGAACTCGTGATAGATCAACTCCAGGGGTGCTTCGGGATCGTCGGGGGGGAGGCGGTCGAAGAACTGCTCGGCGCGGGGTTGCTCGCCCTGGTCCCAACGTCGGGTGAAGTCTTCGAGAAGGGCTTCGAGCGCCTGGCTGACTGTCGAGGCCGTCCCGGAGGCCGAAGGAGCGGCCCAGAGGCGGAGGTGGTCGAGTTCCCGCTCATCCTCGGAGGAGATCAGGCCGGAGCTTGGGTCAAGCGGTTTCGGGGGTCTGCCGGGGGTGGGCATCATCGCCATCGCCGTTGCTCCATGCGTTGACGGGCATCGTCGATGAGTCGACGGACCGATCGTTCGTGGACGCCGACGCGGAGGGCGATCTCGTCGAAGGTGAGCCCCTCGCGACGGAGGCGGAGGGCCTCGGTCTCCCAGCCCGACCGTCCCGCGGTGAGCTGATCCATGCAGTCCTGCTCTTGCAGATTCTGGCTGGGGGTTGGGTCGGCGGAGGGCACATCTCGGGGCTCGTCGCGGTTGCCGCGACGAACGTAGAGCGGCTCCTCGCGTCGAAGGTCGTATTTCTGCGTCCGGGTGCGCCGCCGGTACTCCTCGTGAACCTTGTTCCAGGCCACACCACTGAGATAGGCGCGGAGATGCTGCTGGTTCTCGAATCGGGACGGATCAACCCCGTCTCCGGCAAACACGCTGGCCCAGACAAGCTGCACGAAATCCATGGAATCGAACTGAGCCCGCAAGAGGCGAGGCAGCTGCCGTCGGACGGCGAGCCGCACATCGGCCTCGAACTCATTCAACAAAGTGTTGAGCGCGTGCTCGTCGCCGGCTTTGGCACGGGCGATGAGGTCGGCGAAGGTGGTCTCGTTCATCGTGCCACTCGCCCCGGAATTGGTGGATCGGACGTAACGGTCAACTCCTTTGGCCTGACAGCGGCGTCAGGCCGATCCGATCGGGGAGTTCCGGGCCGTCGAGCCGAGGTCAGGCATCCCGAAGCACAGCTCGATTCCGGAAGGACGCTCGGGAGTCGTCATGTCTTAGTTTACGTTCTCCGGCCGGCAAAGACACCTCAAAATAGCACATTTTCTTTGGAGCGTGGGGCACCCCTTTCGGCCGTGATGTCGGAAAGCTGCAGCCGGGCACGTTCGGCTGACATGAAGTGATTCCCCGGAAATTTTCTGACACTTTTTTTCAGAATCGTGTCCGGTTCCGTTCTTTGATTGCAACACAAGGGTTAAGGCCTCGATCACGAGGACGCCCCGATCCGGCACGCTCTGTCGCATGAGGTCGACTTTGTTAGGCCAAATCGTGTGCGCCCGTAGCAACTGACTCGCAACGAACGAACGCTCCCGGCGAATTGGGGTGAACCCACCTCGGGCAACCTCAGGGACGCGGGGAGTTGAAGGCCGAGATGATCGGTCGAACCTCTGTGAACACCAGCGAGGAGCAGCCACCGATGGGACGATGCTGCACCAGGGAACAGACCTACGCGACGCCGATCGGGGATTACCTTCGTGAAATCCGAAATCACGACCTACTCTCCGCCGAGGAGGAGGTCGAACTCGCCAGGGCGATTCAAAACGGCGATGACGTAGCCCGGACACGACTGATCGGAGCCAACCTCCGTTTGGTCGTGAAAGTGGCTCGCGACTTCGAAGGCCGAGGACTCGCCCTGGACGATCTGGTCGGCGAGGGGAACGTCGGACTGATCAAGGCCACCGAGGCCTTTGACCCCAAGTTCGGGACCCGATTCAGTACCTACGCAAGCCACTGGATCAAGCAGGCCATCCGTCATGCCCTGATCACGACCACGGCTACCATTCGACTGCCGGCCCACATGGTCGGGCTCTTGACCAAGTGGCGGCGAGCCGAGCGTCATCACCTCCGAGAGTTCGGCCAACCGGCCAGCTTCGAAGAACTGGTCGTCACCCTCGGCCTCTCCGATGCAAAGTGCCGGATGGTCGAGAAAGCGCTGATCGCCTGCCGCTTGATGCCCGTCGGAGGCGATCGGGACGAAGGGGACACCCTGAACGAAACGACCGACTTCCGGGAAACCCCCGATGCGTCACTCGAAGCCGATGATGATCGTCGCGACCTGATGCAGCGTCTCAAACGGCTCGACGATCGGGAGCGGACGATCCTGACACTCCGCTACGGCCTTGGCGATCACGACGCGATGACGCTCAAACAAATTGGCCTTCGGCTCGGAGTGACCCGCGAATGGGTCCGAAAAATCGAAGTCCGCGCCGTCCGCAAACTGAATGACGACTGGAACCCCCGGCCCTCGCGTCCTGGACGTCGGGCTCGGGCCTCGCGATCTCGGAGCCAGCGCTCACCATCGCTCCAGTTGGCCTAAGCTCTCCCGGAACGACTAGGAGCCCACCGGCGACGACCGACGAACTCGATGGCTGAGTCGTCCAATGGCGGCGGGCAGGTCCCCGGGATCGCGGCCGACTCCTTCAGACAATGAGGGAGTCGGCCTTTTTTTTACTCCTGAGCTTGGTCTCACGACGAATCGCAAGGGGAAATCGGAACGACCGAGGCCGGTTGATCCGCAGAGACGATTCGATCGGCATGTCCGGCGATCGGCAGGGGTGGCAACTGCCGAGTTCGCCTTGCCCGTGTGGGACAATTATGGTGTAGTGCGTCCGTTTCCCCTCCGAGGGCGTTCTGCTCTTGCGCCTCCTTAATGATCTCTCGACCGCGGAAGCGGCTCGGGAGAGGCCCCTCTGATAGTCCCCGACCGAGGTGTGACGAGCGACGACCCGACTCGGTCCTCGAACCGCCGGTAGGGCCTCATGTCCCGATTTCCCATCGTTCCCCTACTGCTGCTCGGCCTGGTTGTCTCAACTGGGACCGGTTGCCGATCCTCGTTTCAGGGGAATTTCCTGAGACGAGATCTCGCACAGGTTCCCGTTGAGCAGGCTGAACGGCCCGATCCCGACGAACTGGTTCGAAGGGTCGCTCTGGAACACGATCGGCGATCGCAGTTGGTCCATGCGCTGAAGGTCTCGGATCTGAATATCAAGATCGATACCTTCCGCGACCAGAACGGCAACGATCGCTCTCCCTTGCTGGGAGGCACGGCCAGCGGCGTGATGGTGATGGAGCGGGCGAGGAACTTGCGGGTGACACTCCGCAAGCCCCCCGGCATGGCAGTGGCCGACATTGGCTCGAATGACCGGGAATTCTGGTTTGCCAACGATCTGTCGAACGAGATGGTGATTGGCTCTTATGCCCAGACCGAAGGGTTTGCGGATCCGATGCTTGCCTCGGTCCGTCCCGACTGGATCTTTGAGGTCCTCGGCCTGGAGCCCTTGCCGGCCGATCTGGAAATCGCTCCGGGAGAGTCGGACGCGACCTTGACCCTGATCGAGCAGCGTCGGCTGCCGAATGGGTCGACCATGGTCAAAGAGTCGGTCCTGAGTATCGCCGAACAGCGGATCATCGAGCATCGCCTGTTTACCGAGGGGCGAGGCGATCTGATTGCCCGGGCCCGGGTCGAGCGACCCGAGACGATCCGGCTGCCGGCGACCGGCGGGGCCGAGCCTCCGGAGACAATCCAACTGCCGCGCGTGGTGCGATTGACCGTGCCGGAGATGGCCGAGCTGACCATGTACCTCGGCAGCATCAAGCCGAATCCCTCGGATGATTTTGTGGCCAACACGACCTTTGAACGGCCGGTAAAGGACGGGTATCTGGTCGTTGACGTGCTCGAACTGGCCCGATCGCAAGGGATGGTCCTGGCTGATCAGTCGCCGTCCTCGATTCCCCCTCCTGCTACGTCGCGTGATCGGTTGGCCTCGTCCAGGCCGTCTCCGGGATCGCTTTCGCTGCCGAGGAGCGATCGCGATGTTGCTCGGACCGAGGACGTCTCGATCGGTTCCCGAGGGCAGGGGGCGAGTCCAGGATTGCGGTCGATCTCAGATCGCTCGCCCGTGGCGCTCGACCTGCCTTCGCCGTCGCGATCGGCCGCCGGCCTGGGAGATGGTTCCGTGGAAGTCCGCCGGCAATCGTGGGAGTCGATCGAGGGAAACCGGTTCCGCCGAGGAGCCCTCGGGCGCCAGTGAGTTCGATCTGTTCGCGCATCAATCGCGCGGGGCAGGGGGGGCCTGTGTCCGAACCGATCACTTTGTCGTGATCCGATCAACCCTCAAGATGCTGCCTCTGACGACGGGTGATGCTCTCGGACAATGGCCAGGACGGACTCGTGCAATCGCCCGTTCGAGGCCAGCACGCTGGAAACGGACAGTTCCAGCGGGGCTCCCAGGCAGTTGGTCACCCGACCTCCGGCTTCCTCGACGAAGAGTCGGCCGGCGGCGAAGTCCCACGGGGCGAGTTGGTACTCGAAGAAGGCCCCGAACTGTCCGCAACCGACCATGCAGAGGTCGAGGGCGGCCGTGCCAAATCGTCGAATCCCGTGGATGTTCTGTCGGAACAGCGCGGAGATGGAACGAAGAGTCGCCTCCATCATCGCACCGCGATCGTAATAAAATCCAACGCCAATCATGGATTGATCGAGACGATCGTGGTCAGCGACCCGAACCGGCCGGCCGTTTTGGAACGCCCCCTTTCCTCGGATTGCAGTGAACCGATCACCACTGACGGGACTGAGGACGACGCCACACTGAGCGACTCCATCGCGATGGTAGGCGATCGAAACGGCGAAATGCGGCAGGTGATGAGCGAAGTTGTTGGTGCCGTCAAGCGGGTCGACGACCCAAAGATGCTCGGCATCAAGGTCGCCGTGGCTCGCCTCTTCCTCACCCAGAATGGAATGACCGGGGAAGGCCCGCTGCAAGACCTCGACAATGGCGCGCTCGGCTTCGAGGTCGGCATCCGTGATCAGGTTGCCGACGTCCTTGGAGCGGTGCGCGACCCCTTCCCGGAGGTAACGTAGCAAAACCTCTCCAGCAGCCTGAGCAGCCTGCTCGGCAACTACAAGTTGAGGATGTTCCATTCTGGTATCTGAAAAAATCCGAGTGTTCTGATAGTCCGTTGGGGAAGGTCATCGCATCATTATGACAAGGACCGCTGTGCGTGGAAAGCTGGCGTCTCGCGGGAGGTCCTCGACAAGAAAGTCCGAAAGGGCTCGGGCACACAGCGTGCATTGATTTGTGGTTCTATGTAGGATTGGCTGTTGCATATCTTGCTCGTGCCAGGGGTGATCGCGAACTCCGATCGTCAGGGAAAACCCTTGATGAAATGCAGCAACACGGCCCAGGGGTTCAGGCTAGAATCTGCGCGATGGATCCGGTAAGTTCCCGAATGCTATCGCAATGGTCTCGGGGTAATCAACGATTCCAGGCTTGTCCCGAGCAGCACGACGACGGCCGTCAGTCTGTGCCAATCAAGGCACAAATCAACTCACTCTCGGTCGTCCTTCCCTTCGTTTCTTGATTCTCCTGTTCCAATCACGGCGATCTGCAACCATGCACCGCTTCACGCGACGCACTGCGCTCAAGATCTCTCCGCTCGATGCGCTCGAAGCACGAACCCTGTTAAGTCTCGGGGCCGGTCTACCGGTTGCCGAGGCTCCTCCAGCAACACAGGAATTATTCAGCCTTGAACATATCATTGTTCGATATCGACCCGAGTTCGTTGAGGGCGTCTCGTCCCATGATTTGGCGGGTGCCCTGGTGCCGGGTCTTCAGACCGTTCCGGTACCCGAAGGACTCTCAGTCCAGCAGGCGATCACGCTCGCACAAAATGATCCTCGGGTGCTCTACGCGCAACCCGATTACCTCGTCTCGATCACCTCGACACCTGATGATCCGAGGTTCGGCTCACTTTGGGGCCTGAACAACACAGGTCAGAGCGGGGGAGGGAGCCCGGGGGCCGACATCAGTGCGCTTGAGGCCTGGTCGGTGACGACGGGTAATCCCGATGTGATTGTTGCGGTGATCGATACGGGGATCGACCTGACTCATCCCGATCTGGTACCCAACCTCTGGATCAATGCAGGCGAAGTCGGAAGCAACGGGCAGGATAGCGACGGAAACAGTTATGTTGATGATGTCTACGGCTGGAATTTTGTGAACAACTCTCCGAATGTTCAAGACGACCATAATCACGGAACCCACGTCTCGGGAACCATCGGTGCGGTCGGAAACAACACGCTGGGTGTCGTTGGGGTTAACTGGAATGTTCAGCTGATGACATTGAAGTTTTTAGACTCGTCTGGAAGAGGTTTCACGAGCAATGCCATTAAAGCGTTGAATTATGCGGTCACAATGGGTGCGCACGTCTCGAATCACAGCTACGGGGGCGGCAGCTACAATACGGCGTTCGCCGATGCGGTCGCAGGAGCAAGGGAGCTAGGCCATATTGTCGTGACTGCAGCCGGCAACAGCGGATCCAATAATGATGTAAACCCAACCTATCCGTCCAACTATGTAAGTGACAACCTCATCTCGGTCGCTGCTACGAACGGGTATGACCTGATCGCGGGCTTTTCGAATTACGGGGTGAACACGGTTCATCTCGGTGCGCCAGGCGTCTCGATCCTGAGCAGTGTTCGCAATGGGTCGTATAGCTATATGTCGGGGACCTCGATGGCCGCGCCGCACGTCACGGGTGCGATCGCCTTGATCCGGGGGCTCCACCCGGAATGGTCCTATGATCAGGTCATCGCCAAGTTGCTGACGACTGTTGATGCGGTGCCAGGCCTCAAGAACACGGTCAAGACGGGTGGCCGCTTGAACCTCGGTCGCGCGGTGACGAGCGAAACGACGGGGCCTCAAATCGCATCCGCTTCCTTTGTTGCCGATTCGGAGCATCGGATTCGGTTGCGATTCAATGAGCCCATTCTTGCCAGTTCTTTCTCGACCGAGGATGTGCTTTCCCTGACGGGTCCGGAAGGGCAGGGGATCACCGTCTCCACGCTCTCGGTGGTTCCAGGATCGGAAAACCGCGAGTTCGACGTGTTCTTTCCCCTGGCTGGGGCTGGCACGTACCGA
>NZ_JABBYO010000036.1 GCF_012958305.1 Tautonia rosea
TGAGTTATGCGTATAATTTCAACCACAATCCACGGTGGGATTTGTCTCCCAGGACGAACAATCATTACAGCCTTGATCACGAACTGCACGTTGCGATTGGCTTCGGTAAGGCGTCCGCGAGATCGAATAATAAGTTTGGCTTCGAGCGAGACCGGACGCTGCCAAGAACGATCGGTTCATATGTATCAACATGCTTCATTTCGTTGATGCGCTCGACGGCCAACGGCAAGAAGCACATCGTATTGAATTATCTGGTGTTTCGCTGACAGAAGGGCACAGGTGACGGATGATCTCCTTGAATCTGCTGAGCGATCAGGTCAATGAGGGAGCAGAGAGGTAACGTTCCCGAGCAATCAGCGAGGCCCCGAGGACACCGGCATCGTCGCCGAGTTCAGCCTGTTCGATGTGGACGCGGCGGTCAGGGTCGGCCATGGCCTGGCCTCGGGCGGCGTTGCGAACCAGTTCGACGAAGGGAGAGCCGATCGCCTCGGTAACGCCGCCGCCAATGATGACGATTTCGGGGCCGAGGACGTTGATCAGGCTGCCCAGGGCGAGGCCAATGAATCGAGCAGCCCGCTCGACCTCGTGGACCGCCACGGGATCACCCGAGCGATAGGCGTTGGATAGCTCCTTGCTCTTGAGCCGGGAGTTCTTGTTGCGGACCACTTCGCGCAACGGGGTGGAGGCCCCTTTCTTGATGGCTTTGTGAATGCGTCGGGTAATGGCAGTGCGGCTGGCGACGGCTTCGAGGCAACCACGACGGCCACAACCACACTTGGGACCATTGGCCTTGACGATGAGGTGACCGATTTCGCCCGCGTTGCCAGTGATTCCGGAAACGATCGCGCCGTCTCGGATCAGGCAGCCTCCGATCCCGGTCCCGACGAAGGCGGCCACGATGTCGCGGTAGCCTCGGCCCGCGCCGAGCATGAATTCACCGTAGCCGCCGGCGCGGACATCGTTCTGCACGGCAACGGGAACACCGAAGGCCTGATGCAGCGTCTCTTTCAAGGGGAAGTCGACGACGTTGAGGTTCGGGCTGGATCGGATGATGCCCGCCTCCACATCAAGCGGTCCGGGCGAGCCGATCCCAAGCGCTTCGATGTTCGAGGGTTCAAGACCGGCAGCGGTCAGGGCGTTTCGTCCAGCTTCGATCAAGGCATCTTGCAAGGCGGCCCCACCTTCACGGGCGGGGGTTGCTTCCTTGGCTCGGCCGAGAATTCGGTGCTCGGCATCGACCACAGCGGCCAGGATCTTGGTGCCCCCGAGGTCAATTCCTAGGACCAGCGGCCCTTCGGCTTGTGTTGTCATCTTTTCCGCTCCGTGGTTGCTCTTTGGTCCCGAATCGCGACATCGCGGTGTCTTGACCTGATGAAGTACCAGGGTCGAGCACCTTGGGAAAGTGGCAACCCCTGTTCCGGTTTACGTCCTCGATTCATCATCGAGTTGAAACCCGATCTGATGGGCCAGGTCCTGAGCCAGTCGGAAGCGATCGGCGGACACGACGATCCCCTGGGCGGCGATCTGGTCGAGGCCCTTGACAATCCGGCTCCGTGATCGGATCCCGACCTCCCTCGTCAACCATCGAGCCAGGGATTCCAAGGCGTAATCATGACCGACTGGGCGTTCAAGGGCCATGACGAGCCAGCAAACAAAGGCATATCGATCGTCAAGGTTAAGTCGAAAGAGGGGAGGAGCAACTTCTGAATTTCCAGCGTTGCGCCATCGCAACAGATCATTCCATCGAGCGTCGGATGTTTTTCCTTCCCAGTGGAATTCGGTGAGGGCGAGGACGCACCGCCAGCGCGATTCCGCCTGATGGGAGAGGCCGAGGGGGGCAGCCACTCTGGACTCTTGAGGCTCGGGTTCCGGGATGAGCGGGGGAAGATGCTCCTCTCGAATGGAAGGGGACGCCCCCCCCGGCCTGCTTCGAAAGAGCCAGGCCTCGATGTACGATCGGCTTCGGAGGTCCTTCAACGGAGCCATTGGAACGAGCCTGGCAAACCCCTCTCGGAGATCGAGAGCGGGGCCCTGTTGTTGGGGTGCGGACCACCACGCGAGCGGTCGGAGCGTCCAGAGTTCGGCAGCATATTCCGGCACGATGACCGCGAGCCTCGGACCGTCACAGGCGTTCAGAAGGATCTCGAAGAATCGATCGGTAAACTCTCCTTTATCAAGCGAGAGAGTCCACCGACGAGCGACGTCAATCGATCGGGTCGGACGATCAGCGTGGAGGTCGCGGCCAAGATCATCCACGAGGGTCGTCGCGAAACGACGGTGTCGAAGCAGGACAGACCGGAGGTTCCAGGAAGCAGCATCATCGGCCGAGATTCGGGTCGTCTCGGCAACGATCAAGGCTCCGAGTCCGGAATGCCGAAGGTGGGCATCATCCGGATGATCCAGTCCCAGCCACAGGTGAACCTGTTCGAGTGCCTCGATCCAGAGCCCAGGATCGGGAAGAAACTGAAGGAGGAGTTCTGCGAGGGGTCTCGCCAGCAATTCAATCCCTTCCGCTCCAGGATCGAAGGCTCCAGGCCAGCAACGCCCACAGCGTTCGAGGATTGGCTGACAGGGTGCAAACTGCTCCTCTGTCAGACGATCGATCATGAGGGAGAGCAAAGGGGCCCGATCGGCCAAGGGAAGTCGGCGTAGCAGGGATTCCTCGGGGAGTTTCCCCCCTTCATCAAGCAATCGCACGAGATGCTGAGCATCGTCGTACAAGGCAACTGACCCCGGAGTGAACGGAAATCGGGAATGAGTAGAAGCCAGCCACTTGGAGAGGGTCTCCGGAAATTGCCGGAGACTTAAGGCGAGGTCGAGCGGCGACCCGAGATGTTGAAGATAGTGCTCAGCCCAACTCGGAGCGAGGGCAAAGCGTTCGGGCTCCGGAAGTCCAAGTACGAGCCGTTCCACTGCCCAGCGATACGCATCGAGCATAGTGTCGTCACGGTCGGCTACTTCCAGGACGCATTCGGCCAGCACGGGGAGCAACCGCGGAGGGACACGATTACGAAGGGCCTCACCTTCGTCACGATACTGGTTGGACGCCATCAGGCGAACCAAGGAAGCGTCGATCCAGTCCCCCTGCCCTTCCAGACGACGCTCAAGAGCCCAGGACTCGTACCAAACCCGGGCGTCGGTGTCGACGGCCTCCATCCGACGCGCGATCACAGAGGCGATCGGCGCGACTTTTCCCAGTCGAAGGGCCTCGTCGGCAATGAGGTCGAGCACGATTGGGAAAGTCTCATGGAGACGGATTGCCTGGTGCAGGACGTGGTCGAGGGCATCCGTGTCGGGTCGATCCAGAACGAGGCCGACCGCGTTCCGGGCTCGGAGGGTCAGGACCACGCGGGGATCAATCGTCGATCGGCGTTCCATCCAGTTCAGAGCGAACTGACCGAGTTCTGAAGGAACCGTTCGGATCAAGCCATCGAGGAATCGGGCGAGGAGTTCCACGGGGGCGATCCGCTGAACGATTGCGTTGAGTCGCTGTTCACGAGCAATCGCAGGCTCTCGGACCCAAAAAAATGCGGTGATCACGCCCCAGAGGGTGGCTGCGTTCGCATCGGTGTCGGTCCAGGTTTCGGGGGCGAGGAGCAGAAGCCAGAAGGCATCGCGCGCGGACGGCTCACGGCTGGCGTCTCGAACCAGAGGGCGCCACCAGTTCGGTTTCCGAGGCTCCGAGAGTTCTGACAGAAGACCGACCTGAGTGGCCCAGGCGACCTGCCGAGCGAAGCCTTTCCATTGCTCCTGCGATCTCGGAGTCATTCCAGGAGACCGCGAGGCATGGACGAGGCCGATGAGAGCATCAAGCCAGGTGTCGGACCAGAGGACGGAAGGATCGTCAGGTCGTTGAGCCCACCGCGTTCTTGAGTCAGTCAGAGTCCAGTGCTCGGACTCCTGAGGGTTGTCAGACGAGACCCAACCGGCCAGTGCCTGAGCCCAGTTTGGAATCACGGCCGGGGGTGACTCGACCCGATCGGTGGTCAAATCCACCACCGGACCGAGGCTGGCGAGCAGAGATCGAGGGCTGGGACTTGACGGGACCGTTCCGTGAATCCGAAATCCGCTGAGTTCCTCGGGCCGATCGTGATAGGTCGAGAAGGTCAACTCGGCCCGAAGCACGGAAGGAAAGGCAAAGGTCAGGGCGGCGATGCGAGGACCTAGGCGATGAGGCTCGTCGATCAATACGAGCGTGCGTCCGGTTCGAGCCGCCTCGGCCACCCGAGCGAGCAGGAAGGCCAATGCCTCGGTATCGAGGTCGAGCAGTGGGGCCACGTGGGAAAGGTCGGGAGTCGTGATCAGAGCCTCGGGACCAATCGCAAAGTCGTCGGGCCGTCGACCTCGACTGGGCTCAGGGTCCGAGCGTCGCCAGCACGGCTGGTTGTAAAGGCCGGCAGGCCAGCAGGCGATTGATTCCCATTCCGAAGGGTCCAGGCGAAGACCATGAGCAAAGTGCCCACCGGGTCGTCCCCACTGGCCGCGTTCCGTTTCGTATTCACGGGATCGGGGTTCGAGCCAGGCCACCTCCGCGAGGGTGCCGACGCGACGGTAGCGAAGGGTTCCGGGTGCAAGCAGCTTCCCGTTGGAGCCAGGTAGGAAGGGTCGGAGTGCGAGGTGTCGCACGTCTCCCGAGGGAGGATAGCCGGAACCGAGTCGTTTGATCTGAAAACCGTTGCTCGCGCCGAGGCCGTAACCGATCGGGCATTGCGTGTAGTAGATCTGCTCCATCCGACCTCGGCCCCATCGGCTCGAAACAAAGGTGAGGACGGGCTCAATCATAACCGATTCGAAGCGCCCGCGAGACGAGCCGGTTCGTTCGGAACGATGTCCATGCGATGCGAGTCGGGCTCCTGGTCAGCGCTTCACTCGAATCGAGTTTTGCCCCGAGTCGGTGAGGTTCGGGAAGGAGTGGCGGCGGGGGCCTCAGGTGTCTTGAGAACCTGGGGGATCAGTTCGTCAACCGTGACATCCCAATTCATCTGACCAATCGCCACGACGGCCTTGTTCTTTCGGGCCTCGACTCGGACGACCCGACCGGGACGATCGTAACCAAGCCGCGGGACAACGACTCGATCTCCAGGCTGGAGTCGGGCGCGGGCCTCCTCCAGTCGGGAATCTTGCTCGGCCTGGGACTGGAGGTCGGCGAGCTTCTGGGAGAGGGCGGCGCGGGTGCGTTCGGCCTCGGCCTGCTGCGCCATCGCCTCCTGGCGTGCCTGTTCGGCCTCGAAACGGAGGCGTTGCACGACCTCCCACTCAGGAGAGCCCTGACCGTCGTCTCGGGACCGTTCGATGTATCGAGCGGCGCGATCGACGAGATGAGCAGGCATGGCGAGGCGTCGGGCAATTTGCAGAGCGTTGGACGCACCGATGTCGCCGATGTGAACCCGGTAGCGTGGTCGAAGGGTCTCGATGTCGAACTCGACAGCGGCGTTCTCGGTGTGTGGGTTGGAGAAGGCGTAGGTTTTCAGGTCGCCGATGTGTGTCGTGACGATTGCCCGGCAGCCAATCTGATCGATCTCGTCGAGGATGGCGCGACCGAGGGCGGCCCCTTCGGCGGGATCAGTACCTGCGCCGAGTTCGTCCAGCAAAATGAGCGATCTCTCGGTGGCTCGGGAGAAGATCTCGGTGATGCGACGGACGTGTGAGGAGAAGGTCGAGAGGGATTGCTCCAGGCTTTGCTCGTCGCCGATGTCGGCGAGGACGTCATCGAGGAGGGAAAGCTGTGACCCTTGGTTGGCCGGGATATGTAGGCCGCACTGAGCCATGATCGCCAGCAGGCCGACGGTTTTGATCGCCACCGTCTTGCCACCAGTGTTCGGGCCGGTGATTACGAGGATATTGAACTGATAGCCCAGATGGATGTCGATGGGAACGACCGATCGGCTCGGGAGGTCCGGTCGGGTTCGGGAGGATTCGGACGGGGGTGAGGAGAGATCGCTTGACTCTCGGCTCTGCGAGGATTCACTCCGTTCACGGCGACGCTGTTCGAGGGGGCGTCCGGACAAGCCTCCCTTGAGTCGGGCCGACTCATCGAGGGCTTCTGGGGAATCATCATCGTCAGGAGACGCGTCGCGTTTGTCTTCCGAACTCTCTGGAACCAGTGTTTGCCCGACAGGAGGCTGGAACAACGATCGGTCGAACTCCTGGTTTGGATCAACCCAGGGAGCGGGCCGGGAACCGACGGGCAGTTCGTGGAAACCGCGAAAGGAGTCGGGAAGTTCAGGGGGCAACGGACGCGAGCCGACCGGCATCTGGTGAAACCCGATGGAAAAAGCACGCTGGGGAGTGCTTGAGCCAAGCTCATCAGATTCAATTGGCTTTGAGCCGGTCGCAATTTCGATCGCGGGACTTTCCTCACTGGAGCGAATCGCCTCAACTTCGGCACGTAGTCTTCGGGATTCCTCGCGAAAGAGGTGTTCGAGGATGGGATGACGAGCTCCTCGTAGGAGGATGCGGCCCTCGGTGTTCAGATCGGGTGGGGTCATCCGATAGTCGAGACTGTAACGTCCTCGGCAGAGCACGAGGTCGAGCGTCGCCATGACCTCAAACGTGGCCGCGAGTGGTTCGGCGACCTGACCAACCTGGGCACTAAGCCACCGGAGGATTCGACGAACCTCCTTGGTTTCCTTCGCCCGGAGGTAGGAGAGCTGGGCCGATTGCTCGGCCACGGCCTGAGGCTCGATGTACACCGTTTCGTTACTGGCACTGGTCCGATGGACCGACCCCTTGAGTTCCCCTCGGAAGTCTCGGGCAACCGGAAGAACATAGTGCTGGCCAACGACGGTGAAATTCGGGTAGCGGAGGATGCGTCGGATCTCGGGGGATCGAAGCATCCGACGAAGGGTTTCCTGAATGCGTTCCTCGACGCCAGCAATCTCTCGACGGATCTCCGACAGACGGCGACTCGCGGTATCGAGGACGCGACCTCGAGCATCGAGACAACCGTCAATGGCATTGGCGAGGCCGGAAAACTCGCCGATGTTTTGTTTTAAAGCGCCAAGCCTCGGGAACGAATCGCCAACGCGGACGAGGTAGCGATCCACCTCGGCGATGATCCGAAGTGAGGAAGCGATCTCGGCCAGCTCGTCCGCGGCCAGGGTCGCCCCGATGGCCGATCGACGCACCGCACCCCGGACGTCGAGCAATCCCGCGAGGGGAGGAGTAAGCCCGGCGGTGAGGGCATCGGTCATCTCGGTCGTCAAGGCCTGCTGCTGGCGAACCTCTCCCAGGTCGAGACTGGGTTCAAGGGCCAGAGCGGCGGTCCGACCGAGGGGAGACGCCGCGTAGGACGAGACCAAAGCTCGAATGCGGTCGAACTCGAGAAGCTCCAGAGAGTGCGTATCCATGATCCCTCAACGACACAGCCCGAACCGAGCGGGTTCGGCTTGATCCGGGTCACTTCATCAATGCCGGTTGATGCATTGCCCGGAACAATTGTCTCACGAATCCGCACGGTATTGCCAGACGAGTCGAGGGATCACGGTGCGGTCTGGACGTCGGGAGGCTGCATCTCGTTGAGACGAGCCTGGGCAAGTTCCTCCCATTGGCTGATTTCAAAGCCGAGGTCCTGACCAGTGATAAGCTTCAGTGTCTGGTAGCTCGCAGCACGGATGGCAGGGTCGGGGTTGCGCATGCCTTCCACGAGCGTGAGGCCGATACGAGGGTCAGCCGGTGCCAGGTCTCCCAGGGCTTCGATCGCGGCAACCCGACAATCGCGACTGACATCGGTCGTCATCACCCGAGCCAGGAGTGTTGCATCTTCGATTGTGCCGAGCTTCCCCAACGCGCGACAGGCCTCGGTTCGCACAATTGGGTCCTCGGCCAGTGCGGTCTTGCGGAGCACGGTCAGGGCCTCGGGACGATCCAGAGCTCCGAGGGTTCGGCAGATGGCGGCCTGGGTCGCCACCGATTCGTTTCCACCTTCTAGCGCTGCAACCAGTTCGCGGACGGCCTCGGTCTTCTGGTTCTCGTCACTGTAGCAACCGGGATCAGCGAGCTTCGTGAACGCGGCGTACCGAACGTTGGGATTGTCGCTTTCCCGGACATGCCGGAGGAAGCTTGATGCAGTCGTACCAAGGAACCCGACCCCACCACACCCAGAAGGAAATGCAAGCAGGCAAAGCGCCATCGTCGCCAGAAGCCGGTGGCGTGGAGGAATCGTCGGAACGATCTGACCTTCCATAAACAAGGCTCCCACCGCGATTGCGGAGGATCGAGTCGGGAGGAGACCGGGGACGGTCGGGAGGTGGCAACGCATCGAAGTCCGAGCCGGTCGGTCGGAACCAGAGATTCGGGATCATGCTTGGGGATCGGTTCAGGGTCAAGGCCATCTCTGGGCCTAGAGGCCGACGTGACTGGTGGTTCGAGGCAAGAAGCCTCGGTATGCTCAGCCGCTCAGGCCGATCTCTCCCAAGGCCGGCTCGTCCAAACGCTCATGTTCCGTTCTCGCTCTTTGGTTGGAGTTCGATCTCATGATGGAACCGATTGATCGCCGGAGCTTGCTTTCAGCGGGAGTCGCCGGACTTTGTGCCGCAACGTTGGGCCTTGGTGCTTCTCCCCGACGCGACGTTGGGAAGGGGAAACCCGTTGTGGTTGCCAGCGCCAACGGCTTGCAAACGGTCGCGAAAGCGATGGATCTGATTCTCGTCGGAGCAGATCCACTCGATGCGGCGATCGAAGGGGTCGCAATCGTCGAAGCCGACCCCAATGATCAAAGTGTCGGGTATGGCGGCATGCCCAATGAAGACGGAGTGGTTGAACTCGACGCGGCCGTAATGCACGGTCCAACGGCTAACGGAGGGGCCGTGGCCGCACTTCAAAACATCATGCACCCGGCCGCCGTGGCCCGTCTGGTAATGCAGCGAACCGACCACTGCCTCCTGGTCGGTGAAGGAGCCCTTCGCTTTGCCCAAATGCACGGCTTCCCCGAAGTGAACTTGCTGACCGAAGCATCACGGAAGATCTGGCTCCACTGGAAAGAGACGCTTAGCGATCAGGACGACCGATTTCCTCCGCCCGATGATCAGCTCGATCCCGTTGTTCAACAGTTTTTTGGCATCCGAGGGACCGGAACCATTCACTGCTCGGCCCTGGATACTCACGGAAACCTCGGTTGCGTGACCACGACCTCAGGGCTCTATTTCAAGA
The DNA here is from genome assembly GCF_012958305.1 of Tautonia rosea. Classification (NCBI taxonomy): domain Bacteria; kingdom Pseudomonadati; phylum Planctomycetota; class Planctomycetia; order Isosphaerales; family Isosphaeraceae; genus Tautonia; species Tautonia rosea. Next base: position 9,151 of record NZ_JABBYO010000036.1, read on the forward strand.
TTCCTGGCCGGGTGGGAGATTCACCGATCCTTGGTGCCGGGCTCTACCTGGATAACGAGGTCGGCTCCGCCGGTTCCACCGGACGAGGAGAAGCGAACCTGTTGAACTGCTCGAGCCTCCGCATTGTCGAAGCCCTTCGTGCCGGAAAAGCTCCTCAAGACGCCGCGCTCGAAGCGTGCAGGCAGATCGCCCGCACGAACCTGAACCCAAAGCTCCAAGACGACCAGGGACGTCCGAACTTCGATGTGACGTTCTACTGCGTCCGCAAAGACGGGAACTTTGGAGGCGCATCGCTCTGGTCCGGTGCCCGGATGGCGGTTCATGACGGCGAATCCGCCAGGCTCGTCGATTGTGCCGCCCTTTATGACAGGAAAATCAACGAATCATGAGGTGGGAGGGTTAGTCGATCGGCCTGGCAGATCACCGTCGATCGCCCCCCAACGATACTCCGTCCTTGCGCCGGCATGCTTCAGTCAATAAAAGACTTTGTTACTTCCAGGAACAAACACTCAAAAATCGCATGAATCAGGGATTCTCAGCGAATCCCTGATTCATGTGGAGAGCCGTCATCAAACGAATCAAGCTGAGGCCGAAGAAGCAAGGTGTTTCTTTCCCGCTCCCGTCGTCAGGAAGGGGGTATTCCCGGTCTCCTTGTCCTTCGCACCTCGCTTGACCAGTTTCAACTCCTTGAGTTTATCGATCGATCGCAATTCTGATTTTTGTGCGGGAAGATAGCCAGTCTCACCTGCGGCGTCGATCAGACGAAGGATTTTCTCCTGAGCTTCGGTCAGCTTCAGGGGCTTCTTGGCCACTGCCTTGGCAGCGGGTTTCGTCTTCGCCGAGGTTGCTGGGGCCGTCGTTTTGGCGGGAGGCTTTGGTGCCTTGGGGGCGGCTGCCTTTTTCGCAGCCGCAGGGGCTTTCGATTTGGTCGAGGACGCAGTGGTCTTCTTCTTGGTCGCGGTCTTCTTGGCCGCCATCGTCTCTCACCCTCAGTGGAAAGGAACCGACTGGCCGGAACCGGTCCACCGGCCTTTGCTGTGAGTTTCTTAGCGAAATATAACACGCCTGTGAAGACGGCGAAGCCGCTGGGAAGCCGGTTTTTCCATGCGTTCCAGGAGCTCAGGGACGCTTTGCCAAAGCGAAGTTGACATGTGAAATTCCTCTCGAATCCCAATTTTATCGACCTACAGTTTCTTTGACTCGTTCGCTCATCCTGAAAAATCGCTGTTTTTTCCTGGAATTCTTCCGCCGACCTCCATTTGTTTCGTTGCTCAATAGATCGCGGTATCTTTGTTACTCTGTGTGGGATCGTCATTGAAACGAATTGAAAAAAATTTACCCCGTCTCGTGGATTTTCCCCTAGGGAACGAGGAGAATTCGTCGTTGTCCGGGCTGATCAAGAGGTAAACGTCTGGGTGACTCCTGACTGAGGATAAGGTCTCAAGAGACGCGGCCTCGCCGCCTGACTGGGCTCCATCGGTATCCAACACGGTATCCAAATGCATTTGCTGCGTTGGGACGGACACCCGGACTTGCTGAGTGGAACGAAGGTCATCCCACTGACGATGGAGAACTCTCCCAGCAGTAACAGACCGAGCAATGGACAGGCGG
>NZ_JABBYO010000037.1 GCF_012958305.1 Tautonia rosea
TTAATGTTCAATTTTTTGGGTATCTAATTTGTCCACGATCAGGGGCTTTCGTCTGTCAGTCCATTGTTCAGGTCCTGCAGCGGCTTTGGAATCCGCAACTCGGTATCCTCAGTTGAGGCTTCAACGCAATGGAATGGTGGTGGAGCATGCTATCGTTCCAGGAGAAGATGAGCGACTCGTTTACATGATGGCCGAGATCTCCTCCAATAGAGTCATGGGTTAGGATCGTCCGTCGCGAAGCGGATGAGACGAAATCCGGGCACGGATTGGAAGTGAGCGATCGCTCATGAATCAGCGACAGGCCAAGCAGAGGTCGCAAATCGGGACTGTCACCCGAGTTCGTGAGAGCGTTGTCGATGCCGTGTTTCCGAATGGGATTCCGGCGGTTCACAACGCCCTACGTACGGGCGAAAATCGAGAGGTCGTCATTGAGGTGCTGGATCACCTCGATGAACAGACGATTCGGGGCATCGCCCTGACAAGTACCCAGGGCTTGGCACGAGGATCGGCGATTGAGGATACGGGTCAGCCTTTGCGGGTTCCGGTTGGTGAACGGTTGCTTGGCCGTGTCTTTAATGTCTTTGGCGAGACGATTGATGGGCAAGGGCCCATCGAAGGCGGCGAATGGCGGTCGATCCATCAGAAGCCGATTCCTTTGGTTCGTCGCGTGACTCGGACCGAGGTGTTTCGGACGGGGATCAAGGCAATCGATCTCCTCTCACCATTGGAACGCGGAGGCAAGGCGGGACTTTTCGGCGGGGCTGGAGTCGGCAAGACCGTGCTGATCATGGAAATGATCCACAACATGATTGGTCAGCACGAAGGGATCAGTCTCTTCTGCGGGATCGGGGAGCGAATCCGAGAAGCGGTGGACATGTATGACGAGGTTCGAGAGGCCGGAGTTCTGAACAATACGGTTCTCGTCTACGGCCAGATGAACGAACCGCCGGGCGCCCGGTTCCGGGTTGGTCACGCGGCGCTGACGATGGCCGAGTATTTCCGGGATGATCGCAGGCAAGATGTCTTACTCTTGATTGACAATATCTTTCGATTCATTCAGTCGGGATCGGAGGTTTCAGGCTTGCTGGGTCGATTGCCATCAAGGCTCGGCTACCAGCCAACCCTCGGCTCGGAGCTCGCCGAACTTGAAGAGCGCATTAGCAATACAGAAGCCGGGGCGATTACCTCGATCCAGGCGGTGTATGTGCCGGCTGACGACTTCACTGACCCATCGGCTGTGCACACATTTCATCATCTATCAGCCTCGATCGTGCTGTCTCGACAGCGGGCTAGCCAGGGATTCTACCCGGCGATCGACCCCCTCAAGTCAGAATCGAAGATGCTTGTGCCTCATATTATTGGGAGACGGCATTTTGAGGTCGCGCAGGAGGTGCGACGCACTCTGGCGACCTACGAGGATCTGAAGGACATCATCTCGATGCTGGGTCTAGAGGAACTCTCACGACAGGACCGACGAACCGTTGAACGCGCCCGGCGGCTTGAACGGTTCTTGACCCAGCCGTTTGTCGTCACTGAGCAGTTTACAGGCATCAAGGGTCATCTTGTCGATGCGGACGATACGCTTGATGGATGTGAACGTATTCTTAACGATGAATTTTCGGAGATTCCCGAGAACGATCTATACATGATCGGGACGATTGATCAGGCCAGGACGAAAGGCCGGGGTGGGTCGGAGGACGAGAACAGGCACACGAACGTTGAGTCGGAGGTTGTAGGACAGAACGCACAAGCGGACGAAGACAAACCTCGCTCGGAGGACGGATCATGATGCTCCGAGTGTTAATCCCCGAGAGGGTATTGATCAGTGAAAAGGTGAACAAAATTAAGGCTGAAGCGGGCAATGGGTCGTTTACGCTCTTGCCGAAGCACGTTGATTTCGTCGCGGCTCTTGTTCCAGGCATCCTTTCCTTCGAATCACAGGAGGGTGGCGAATGCTTCATGGCGATCGATCAGGGGGTGCTGGTCAAGTGCGGTAATGAGGTCTTTGTCTCGACTCGAAAGGCGGCGATGGGACCTAGTCTGGAGGATTTGAAGCGGACCGTTCGGGAACAGTACGAGATCGTCGATGAACGAGAACGCCATGCCCGGTCGGCGTCTGCTCGTCTCGAAGCCGAGCTCGTCCGACGCTTCATGGAGCTTGAGCACCGTGGATCCTGACCATCGAGCTGCTGGTGATCTTGAGAAGCAGCGTGAACCCCTTGAGGAGATTGTCTCTCGGAAGGTGGAGCGTAAGCGTCGTGCTCGAGAGAGCAAGTCATATAGCCTTTGGTATGGGCTGGGTATGTTCGGGCTGGTTGGCTGGTCAGTGGCAATTCCGACATTGATCGGTGTGGCAATTGGCGCGTTGCTTGACACCAGCCGATCCGACACGATCTCCTGGACACTGACCGGTCTTGGAATCGGGATTGTCATAGGTTGCCTCAACGCCTGGTTCTGGGTGAAGCGGGAGGGGCACATATGAGAGAGCCGTTTGGCGATCAGATTTGGCTTGTGCTGCTTGTCGGAGTGGCGATCGTCCTGTCGATCCTGAGCAAGTCGGGTTTGCGGCGGCTTGGCGTGCCGGCCCTGATTGGGTCGATCGTTCTGGGATTTCTTCTGAGATTCTGTGATTCCCGATGGGAACTTCTCTCCGAGTCCGGGTACGACACATTTCGGCTCCTCGCAGATCTGGGTCTGATCGTCCTTCTCTTTCGGGTCGGCCTAGAGAGTAACCTCAAGGGTCTGATGAGCCAGATTGACCGCGCCGCTGGTACCTGGATCGGCAATGTCGGGATGAGTGGGTTGCTTGGATTCGCGACGGCTTACTGGCTGCTCAATCTCGGGACAATCGCCAGCATGGTGATCGCCGCCGCGCTGACGGCAACGAGTGTAGGCGTCTCGGTTGCGGTCTGGCTCGAGGCCGGCGCACTCGACACGCCGACAGGTCAGTGGTTGATTGACGTTGCAGAGCTTGACGACGTGTCAGGCGTGCTCCTGATGGCGGTGCTGTTTGCATTGCTTCCCGTATTGAACGAATCAGCCACCCCAATGGAGGTGGCCCCGGAAATAATCCGCCTCGACATGCTGGCCTTCCCTGTCATTCTCGCGGCGGCGATCTTGCTGTTCAGCTTCTTGATTTACCGGGTGCTCTGGCGGCCTATGTGGCGTTCACACAGGACCGACGAGCAAGTGCCAAAGCCGATATTGCGCATGATTCCCGTGGCGGTCGGGGTCGCTGCATTCGCGGCTCTCTTCGGCGTTGCAATGGTCGTATTGTATAACGTACGACCTGATGGCCTGAGGGACGAAACTTCAATCGCCACACTGTTGAAGACGATGGGCCGGTTTGCGTTCCTCTTCGCGGGATTTCTGGGATTCTGCTACCTGTTTGCCGGGAGACTCGAGGAGCGTATGACTCGGTGGTTCCAGCAACTCGAGCCGATGCCCGATCCGATGCTGCAGGTGGTCGGGGTCGGATTCGTCATCGCGTCCCTATCTGGGTTCCTGGGCTTCTCGATCGCCATCGGCGCCTTCTTTGCTGGCTTGGTCTTCAGCAGGGACCCGAAGATGGTGCAGATCGATGCCTCGTTCATCTCGCTCTACGACTTGTTTAGTCCGTTCTTTTTTATCGGGATTGGTTTGAGCATTGATCAATCTGCACTACTGTCGGCCCTCGGCCCTGGGACGATCTTGCTGGTGGCCGCCGTGGCATGGAAACTCGTTGGCACGGCGGTGCCAGCCCTGATGTCAGCTGGGTGGAAGACTTCGCTGATGCTGGGGATCGGTATGGTGCCCCGCGCTGAGATCGCCATGGTCATTGTGGAGCGAGGAAAGGCGATGGGCCCCGCCCTTGTCCCTCCGCATGTTTTCTCGGCGATGGTTCTTGTAGTGCTGGGGAGCTGCTTGATTGGTCCCCTCGCGCTTCGGCCATTGCTGAGGCGGTGGCTCACAGAGCAATCGCAAGGAGCATTCTCGTGAACCTCGACACTGAGACGCTTGTCCCTCTGATCCTCGCCTTTACTGCCGGATGTTGTCTCGGTGTGCTCACATTCGGCGGACTCTGGATGACGGTGAGGCGACTCCCGACGAGTCGACGGCCTGGATTGCTTCTCCTAGGAAGCTTTTTTGCGAGACTGGGGGTTTGTCTTACCGTGTTCTTCGTTGTGATGGGAGGGCAGTGGGAACGACTTGTCGCCTGTCTCATCGGTTTGCTTGTTGTGCGGACCGTCATAATCCGTCGCTGGGGATCTAATCGAGTACCAGCTCGCACGGGCTAAGGAGAAGTGATCGTGGACCTCTTGGATCTCAAGCAGATAAGTCCGGATGAGGTGGTCTTCTGGGAGTGGCGGTTCGTCACGATCAATGCCACCTTGGTGTTCACCTGGGTGGTGATGTTTGTGCTGGTGCTTGGTTCGTGGTTGGTGACCCGAACGCTTACGACAGGACCGACGATTTCCCGATGGCAGAATCTCCTTGAAGTGGTCGTCGATGGAATTCGGAGGGAGATTGCCGGAATAGTTCAGGAACGACCAGAGCGGTATCTTGCATTTATCGGTACACTCTTTCTCTTTATTTTTCTATCGAATCTGCTGAATATTGTGCCTGGGTTTGTTTATGTTGCACCAACAGCTTCCCTATCAACGACCGCAGCGCTTGCGATTTGTGTCTTCTTTGCCGTGCCGATTTACAGCATTGCCAATGAAGGTTTTTTGGGATATCTGAAAAATTTCCTGCTCCCGACGCCTCTGATGCTCCCGTTCAAGATCATTGGAGAGGTGTCCCGCACGCTGGCGCTGGCTGTACGACTGTTTGGAAACATTATGAGCGGTACAAAGATTGTGGCGATTCTGATGGCCGTGGCTCCTCTCATTTTCCCGATCTTGATGCACGCGCTTGGCCTCTTGACGGGAGTGATCCAGGCCTACATCTTCGCGGTGCTGGCAATGGTTTATATTGCCTCTGCCAGCCGAGCCCGAGAGGAGGAACGTGAGGAAGAACTGTTGAATCAGCACAGCAAGCTAGAAGAGGACGAACAGAAACCAACTCGAGCACAAGACGGAGTGAGTGATCATGGATAATCTAGGATTGGTTGGGATGATCTCAATCTTTACAGCCGGCTTAACGATTGGCCTGGGCGCGATAGGTCCCGCGCTTGGAGAAGGACGAGCGGTGGCGTCGGCACTCTCGGCGCTGGCACAGCAACCCGATGAAAGCAATACGATCACGCGAACCCTGTTTGTGGGACTTGCAATGATTGAATCTACTGCTATTTATTGCTTTGTTGTGTCGATGATTTTGATTTTTGCGAACCCATTCTGGGACTACTTCACGCAACAGACGGCGGGGGGCTAATCCGTGCTGATCGATTGCCTCTGGATTATTGCTCAGGCATCCGGTGGGGTTGGAGAGAATGCGGGCTCGGGCGGTGTCCTAATTCACGGATTCACCGTGGTCGCTCAGGTCGTGAACTTTCTTATCCTGGTGGTGTTGTTGCGACACTTCCTTTACGGACGGATCATCGAGGCGATGGATCTGCGTAAGCAGCAGATCGCCTCACGCTGGGATGAGGCGGGGAAACGCCAACAGGCGGCCAAGGAGGAGACGGAGCGCTATCGCCACCGACTGCAGGAGCTCAACGAGCGAGGCGACGAAATTCTGGACGATGCTCGAAAAGACGCGGGGCGGCGTCGAGAGGAACTGATCAGGGAAGCTCGCTGCGAAGCTGAGCAGTTGCGGCTGCAATGGCGGCATGCCCTCCGACAGGATCAGGAGGGGTTTCTCGATGAACTCCGTCGGAGAGCCACTGAAGGGGCCTGCTCGATTGCCCGCCGGGTACTTGCAGATCTGGCCGATGCCGAACTGGAACGGCAGATCTTCAACTCGTTTATAAGTCGACTAAAATCGCTCGATGAACATCATCAAGAGAGGCTTCGAGTGTCGCTCGGGAATCCGGAGCAAATCCTTAATGTGCGAAGCGCTTTCAACGTTCCCGATGACCTGCGACAGGCACTCTCTGATTGGCTCCATGATGAGTTTGGTGTCGAGTTCCAATTGCGTTATGAGATCGACCCTCGGCTGATCTGTGGAGTCGAGTTGAACACTGACGGTCACAAGCTGGCCTGGGACGTCTCGGACTCTCTCGACGAAATCCAGCAGGAACTATCGAGAGTAATCGGTCGTGAGATGGCTATCGCAGAGGATTCCGACGAGGAGGCGATCGAACACGCAGATGTTTATCGAACGTAGGAACAGCTGGCTCGAAAACCCCACAACCGATCCTCGACGTCCGAGGGAAAATCGAACGTCGACGCCTCGGAACACAAGGGCTGAGCGTGATGGGAGACGAGGAGACCGGGCGACTCGGTGGACTTCTTGAAGCTACGTTTGAAGCGCTTCAACGCACGATGCAGGAATACCGGGTCAAGCCGGTAGTCGAAGCAGTAGGGCGAGTGACGTTTGTGGGGCATGGAATTGCCCGCGTCCGTGGTCTGGCTGATGTTCGAGCCCGAGAGGTCATACGATTCCCGGGTAACGCTTTGGGGATGGCGTTCAATCTCGACCCGGAGGAGGTTGGGATCGTACTGCTTGATCGCAACGAAGGGTTGTCGTCGGGAGCAGAGGTCCGTCGGACAGGGCGGGTGCTTGATGTTCCGGTCGGAGAGGCCCTGCTTGGACGAGTGGTCGATGCGGTGGGACGTCCGATCGATGGGGATGCTCCGCCCAACACCCGTCGACGATTACCGATTGAGCGGCCAGCCCCCGGGATCATGGATCGGGCTCCCGTGACGGTTCCGCTTCAGACAGGATTGAAGGTCGTAGATGCGTTAATTCCAATTGGCCGTGGTCAGCGTGAGCTGATCCTCGGCGATCGTCAGACTGGGAAAACGGCGATCGCACTCGACGCGATGATCAATCAACGGAATAACAAAGTAATATGCGTCTATTGCGCGATCGGTCAACGAATGTCTGCGGTGGCGAAATTGGTTGACGATCTTGCCAATTACGGAATCCGTAAAAAAACCATTGTGGTTGCAACATCGGAGGAAGATCCGCCGGGATTACAATTCGTTACTCCTTATGCGGCAATGAGTATGGGAGAATACTTTCGGGATCGAGGGCGAGACGTACTGCTTGTCCTGGATGATTTAACTCGGCACGCATGGGCTTATCGAGAATTGTCGCTGTTGCTTCGACGTCCCCCGGGGCGAGAAGCCTTTCCAGGTGATATTTTCTACATTCATTCCCGACTCCTTGAGCGATCGACCCACCTCAACGATAAGCTTGGAGGCGGTTCATTGACAACTCTCCCGATTGTTGAAACTGAGGCGCAGAACATTTCAGCGTACATCCCCACAAACTTGATCTCGATCACCGATGGCCAGATCTATCTCTCGCCGGACCTGTTCCGGAAGGGGGTCCTTCCGGCGATCGAAGTGGGACGATCAGTGTCTCGGGTGGGGGGGAAAACTCAGTTAACAGCCTACCGAGCGGTTGCGGGAGACCTGAAACTGACGTACTCCCAGTTTCAGGAGTTGGAAGCGTTCGCTCGGTTTGGAACCCGGCTCGAAGAGCATACCCGCAAGTCGCTCGAACGCGGACGACGAGTTCGAGAAGTGCTGAAACAGGCACTGTACGAACCATTGACTGTTCCTCAGCAACTTGCCGCCTTGGTTGCCATGATTCACGGATTGTTCGACGAGGTGCCCATCCACTACGTGTCGGCCCTGGAAGCCATGGTTCGAAATGCTGTCGCGGAGGAACTGCCAGAGGTGTGTGAACGAATCGAGTTGGGTCGAGCGCTGGACGAGAATGACCGGCGACTGATGATCGAGGTTGCTCAATCCGTAATCGATGCAAATCGGGAAATGCTTCTGCGGAATGAGGCGGGCGATCACAGGTCTGTCCCCCCGTCGATTTGAGAGAGACATATGAGAGGATCGAGCCAGGGAGGAGTTGAATGCAAACGATCGAGGGCTTGAAGCGTAAGCTGGCGACCGCGGAAGATCTTCACTCGGTTGTGAAAACAATGAAGACGCTCGCGGTCGTGAATATTCGTCAGTACGAGGAAGCGGAGCGTTCGCTCGATTATTACAGTCGAGCGGTCGAAATGGGCTTGCAGATCGTGCTCCGCCAAGGGCTGCGGTCGCCTGTCGTGGCGCGAAAGGCCCCTTCTCGGAACCTTGCAGCAATCGTGTTTGGATCCGATCAAGGAATGTGCGGACAGTTGAATGATGAGGTGGTCCGTCATGCCATTTCAGAAATGGACGACTGGGGAATTGACCGTGCGGGCCGAACACTCTTTGCCGTGGGTCATCGGATCTCAGGGCGACTCGAAGATGCAGGACAACCACTCGGAGGCATGATGTCAGTTCCTGGCTCGACCTCTGGGATCACCCCCGCCGTTCAAGATCTCCTGCTGAGGATCGACCGCTGGCGAGACGACTTGCAAATTGATCGGGTCGTTCTATTCTTTGCCGACCACCATTCCGGAGCCACTTGTCGACCGAGGACGGAGCGCCTTCTTCCCGTCGATGAACACTGGCTCCAGGACCTGCAATCTCGGGAATGGCCGACGAATCAGGTCCCCACGTACACAATGAATTGGGATCGCCTTGTTTCCTCGCTCGTCCGCGAGTATCTCTACGTCTCACTCTATCGAGCGTTTGTCGAGTCACTGGCCAGCGAGAACGCAAGTCGTTTGGCATCAATGCAGGGAGCCGAGCGGAACATCGAGGACCGTATTGTTGAGCTGACAATGCATTGTCAACAGCGCCGACAACTTGCAATTACCGAGGAACTGTTAGATGTTGCTTCGGGATACGAAGCGCTTACGAATGAGAAGAGGATTTGAAGGAAAATTATTCGATTGGAGCACGAATGGCAGTCCTCATTCGATAAGGGGGCGAAATGGCCGTTGATTATCAGACAATCAAGGTCGAAGACTATGAGTCCTATGTTGGTTTGGAGATGGTCGATCGAGTCTATACGAAGGCGGAACCCCTTCGCGGTTTTCGCGTTGCCCATGAAAATTCAACCTATTATGGGGGTGGAGTGGCCGAACTCCTCTCCTCAATGACCTTGCTCATGAGTAGTGTGGGGCTTAAGGCGGGCTGGCGAACAATCCAGGGATCTCCTGACTTTTTCAGTGTGACCAAGAAGATGCACAATGCGCTTCAGGGTGGGGAGATCAATCTAACCAGTCGGAAAATGCAGATTTACGAGAACGCGGTCCGAAACCACCTCGACCACGACCTGGTGATGATTCATGATCCTCAGCCTTTGGGTCTGATTCGACACGATATGAAAAAGGGACCCTGGGTCTGGCAATGTCACCTCGATCTCTCTCACCCAAATCGCGAAGCCTGGAACTATCTGAAACCGCTGATCGAGAGTTATGACGCAGCAATCTTGACCCTCAGGGACTATGCCCAGCATTTATCCATCCCCCAACTGTTCTTCATGCCGGCGATCAATCCATTCTCCATCACGAACCGGGAATTGACTGAGGTCGAGATCAACGAACGTCTCGCCCATTACGCGATTCCGACCGATCTGCCCTTGGTCGTCCAGGTGTCACGATTCGATCGATGGAAGGACCCCGAGGGAGTGATCGAGGCGTTCAAGATTGCCCAAAGGGAAGTGGACAGTACTTTGGTGCTCGTTGGTAACGCTGCAACCGACGATCCAGAAGGAGAGGAGGTCTTCGAGGCGATTGTGAGACAGAGAGATGAACGAGTCCGCATTATTTCACAACAGGATTCGGCTCTAGTGAACGCCTTGCAGCGTCGTGCTGCAGTGGTGTTGAAAAAGTCACTTTCTGAAGCCTTCGGACTTACCGTGACTGAAGCGATGTGGAAAGGGGCGGCGGTGATCGGTGGGAATGTTGGTGGGATACGATATCAGTTCCGTGATGGAGAAAATGGCTTCCTTGTTTCCTTAGTCGCGGAGGCAGCGTCGCGCATTGTCCAGTTGATCAAGAATCGATCGCTTCGTGAACGACTTGGGCACCAAGCCCGCGAAACTGTTAAACAACGATTTCTGATGATTCGGCTTCTTGAACAGTATATTGACCTCTACAAGTCTATTGAGCCCATTTACCGGCTTCGGAAGTCGCCCGATGACTTATTGATGCGCCGCGAACCAACGTATTGAACACTTTTATGCAGATTATTGCCGATTAGAAAATTTGACACAACTGTATCTCCGGGCAAAATATAG
>NZ_JABBYO010000038.1 GCF_012958305.1 Tautonia rosea
CGCAAACGACCCGTGTGGAGCGGGCCGATATCCGCCAACCCCCTGAGTGGAGAGGGTTAGCTCGCTATGAATTCTCGTTGCTCGGTCCCCATCCGTCAAGCGGACCCGTCCCCCGTCCGTCCATTTGCTTCCCTGCCTCACGATATCGCCGGGGATGCTCGCCTCACCCCTACCGATCTGGCGGTCTTACTGGCCTTGCTGTTCTGGGCAAGGTCCAGGGCCTTCTGTTGGCCTAGCGATGCGAGCATCGGGGCACGGATCGGGAGATCGGAAGCGACCGTCCAGAGAAGGCTAAAGGCCCTCGAGGGGTTCAACCTCATCAGACGGGAGAAATCCGACCGGAACCGAACGGGGAGGATCATCGTTCTCTGTTGGAGGGAGGAAGCTCCCCCGCCCATGCGTGCCGCTTCGGTCACTCATGAGGGACGAAGGGAGAAACGTATCGTTGGAGAAGCAAAGAATTCTGAACCAAAGACCCCAGAACGACACGAATCAGACCGGCTAGAACCCCCCTCCCCGATCCCCCTAAAACCCGAAACCTTCCCAGATCGCCTAGGTTGCTCTGTACGGGCCTCGGAAGCCCCAGACCTAGAATCTATCGGGCCGGTTGCTGGGAACGCCTCTGAGAGCGTCCTAGGACCGCTGAGCGAGTCGAAACCCCCCGGCCCCGTTCGGAGAGACCCGACGGGGGGGAGGAAGCCCCTCGCAACGACGCGAAAGGGTCTCCCGAAGCTCGAACTAACCGAGCTGGCCCGTTTGGCACCTTCCGACCCGATCCTAGCGGCCGAATTAGCCAAGCGAACGGCCCCCCGTCCGGAACCTCCCCGGGAAGCTCCCCGATCGACCCCGGAATTGATCCAGCGATTGAGGGAGGCCCCTCATTACCCCCCGATGCTGGCCCATGCCCTGACGGTGGAGTGGAACGACCAAGGCAGCTACGCGGGGTTTCTCCGGATCGCTCACGAATGCTGGCAAGGGTCGATCGACCCTGAAACCCTCGAGGATGCTTACCGGCAAGGCTGCAAGGGTCGGAACCCCGGGGCAGTTTTCTGGACCGTCATCAAGTGTTCCCGACGGGGGAAAGAGGGTCGAATTTTACGACGCATTAGGCCCGAAACGTTGAGCAGCTGACGTTTTTACATACACGATATGACGTAACCCGTTGCCATTCCCCAACATTTTGAGGATTGGGTTTCGTCATTTTGGCAATGGTTTTCTAGAGAAGTAACCTGAGAAAACCTCCCGTATTACAAAATGACCCTGAACGGAGGTGATCTAACTACTATACTAGGTATAGTATTATTATATAATATAATCTTTATGCATAAAGGTTTAATAATATATAATACATAATATAGTATATGCAATATACTAATACCCTATCCAACCCGTCCGGATCGATTATTTAACACTTTGGGTTTCTCTCGGTTACTTCTCTAGAAAACCATTGCCAAAATGACAAAAGTGTTTTCTCAAAATGTTGAGTCATACCAAGGGTTTACGTCATATCAGCTGATTTCCGTATACACGGGTTAAACAATTCGGCCCTCGAAAGGGCAAAACGTCACAAAATCCATCGGGGCATAGTGAACACGCTCAACCCCCGTTCGGAACCCCTCGGACAGTGAACACGTCCCTACAATCGGAATCCGGTCGGGGGGATCATCCGGGGTTTGAGGCCCGACCTTGACGGTTCTCCGGAGTCTCCGGAGGGGTCTGATAACCGTCATTGTGTTCGCCCGCCCCAATGCTGCGGCCAGTTCGATCTGCTCCTTGTGCCCGGTTCTGGCCGGATGTTTCATGCAGATTATCGATATAAGCAATATTAATAGCTATCCAAAAATTTTATTTGATCGCATCCCGGAGGAAATGTAAAACCAACCACAGTCCCGAGTCATTCTGTTCGGCTCGGGGATAAGGGATCGGATGCGTGGAGGGATTTACGATGAGAGATAGAATCGGTCAATCAGTCAGTGTTTTTGCGATCTTGGTGGCACTCATCTGGGCGTCGCCTGCCTCTGCGGAGAACCTGATCTACAACGGAGATTTCGAACTCGGGGATGTCGGGTTCAATACCGATTATCCTAATGCACCACAAACGTTTGGGTACCAAATCGTTCGTAATCCTAATGAAGACTGGTACTCCGGCTTCGCGAGCTTCGGCGATCATACCACTGGTGATGGGTTTATGCTCGCCGTCGATGGGGCTACCATCCTGAACCAAGTCGTGTGGGAGCAAACCGTCACTCTGCCTATCCAACAACTTTATGACTTCTCCGTATGGGTCGCCCCCATGAGTAGCCCAAACCCAGCTGACCTGGAATTCCAGATTGAGCAGGGGGGCATCAACAGGAGGCTCGGGGGCCTTAAACTCTCCTCCGAGCCCGGCGTCTGGACCAAGTTCTCTAGGCGATTTATAGTTGGTCCACAGATCCAGACCGGTCCTGCGACGATCAAGATCGTCAATATGGAGACGGCAGGAGTGGGGAACGACTTCGCCTTGGACGATCTGCGCCTCTCGGTCATTCCCGAGCCCTCGACGCTGGTCCTCGTTGGCCTAGCCATGCCGTTCGGGATCGGCCTGTGGATGAGGCAGCGCCGCAAGTCTGCCTGAGCCGATTCGCAACGATCAACGCATGATGCACGGCCGTCGGCCCCCTCCTCCGGGGTCGGCGGCCGTTCGCTTGCGTGGGTTCGGTAACGGGCGGATTATGTCGCTCTGGCCCGGTGAAGAACCGCCCTCCGGGCTTGCCTGATGCTTGCCTCGGAATTGCCTCGCGCCGGGGTGAGCCTGCGCGCCGACGCAACCGATCGTGAACGCAACCGGGCGAACGTGCCGATACCAGTCTGGAGAAACACGCAAGGCCACCCCTGCGCCGGCTTGCAGGAATGGCCTCGATCATCGGCACGGAGATACCAGCGTGGCCAAGCGCAAACACTCGCCCGCACCGGATCACGACTGCGTCCGCGTTTCCGCGTCCCTTGCGAGGGGCACGCATACGCGCCTCAGTGCTCTTGCGAGCCTGCGCGGATGCACGATCAGCGCACTGATCGTCGAAGCCGTGGAGGAAGCCGTGCGTGGCATCGTGGTGATGGATCGGCGGAAGTCTTCCGAATCGGTTGACTCCGCTGGTCTGGTAAAGGAATCGGTCGAGTCCGCCGCCTGACTCTTGCCCAGACGGAAGACTCGACCGGGGCGAGCCGTCATAATCAGAACGCGCACGAATCGGGGGGGGGGGAGGTCCGAGGGCAGGGCAGGGGAGGGGGGATCTCGTCTCTGAGGTTCAATCCATGAGAACGCATCGCATCGCCGGATTGTTGGTTGTCGTCGGCCTGGGCGTCGTCGGGAGTGGCTTCGATGGTTCGCGGCCGAACCTTGCAGAGCGTATCCAACGTCTCGAGGACCAGCTAGGGGAAGCGCTCGACCGTGCCGAGCAAGCGGAGGCAGAGGCGGAATCGCTGGCCGTCGAACTCGATGAGGTTCTCGAGACGCTAGCCGTTGAACAAGAGCATCGGGAGCAAGCCGAGAAGGCCCTAGCGGATTGTCGAGAGGGTAAGGGTTCCTAATCGTCGGCCTGGTCGATCAATGAGGCTTCCCGACGGGGGGAACGAAGAAACCCGACCGACAGGGATAGGGCAGGGGATTCGATAGCAATGGTGGGATTCTATCGCGGCGAACTTTGGAAGCGATTGAAAGAGGCATGGCCCCTATGGTGGGTAATCTTCGGGGTCTTAGGGGCCTTTATGATTTCGTGTTTCTTAGCGAACGATTCGGTAACGGTGTTTCGTTATGCGGGTCTCTTGCTCGAAATCTTTGGTCTGGGGCTGGTAGTGATCGGCTTGGACCATATCCGCCAACAGTTCGGAAAAGAGCCGTTTCGGGCCAGTATCACCAAATGGTTTTTGAGCTGGAGGGCCGTTTTTACCGGACCCGAACCCGTACAAATCACAGGCAAGCTCGGTACCTTGTTCACAGAGAATGCGACAGCAAACTTATCAATGCATGGTTATAAAGATCAGACGATCGAAGAACGACTAGAAACTTTGGAAGGAGACATCAAACGGCTACAGGGCGAATTGAACAACAAAACCGAACAATTGAAACAGGAAATCGCTTCGGTCAAGGCGGATTTTGATGAAAAGATAGAAAATACCATCAAAATAATAGATGACGTGGATTCTAGGGTAAAAGACTATGCCGTTGGGGGAATGGGGCTCGAAGTTGTCGGCCTAGTCTGGATATCCCTTGGGATCATCTTGGCTAGCATCCCCGATGAATTGGGGATGCTTTTCGGTGCGAGTTGATAATCACGGGGAGATGATCGCGGGGTATGTCCCTCCCCGTTCGGAACGGATCACGGCGATGATCCGTCCCCCTTGCCAGACGACCGTATCCGACTCCGGACGGGATTCGATAATCCGGTCGATCGCCTCATCGGCGTTGTCGGTGTCTCTCAGGACGATCGACGAACCCCGTTCCTGCGACGTTGCAGCAACCATCGGTGAAGCTCGCTTTGTTGTAGAGGTTCCCCGCCTGGGTGGGTTGCGGCGTTGCAACCGACCCAGACGGGTTGAAGGGAATCTAGCGAGCGTTCCGATTCGTGTCAATCAAATATGCCAAGTTCTAAACGTCTGTACGTTTCATTTTTGACTGATCCGATTCCCGATCCTCGGAATCCCTACCGCTGTCCCTAGCTGCTACCCCTTCAAGGATCGCTCGGACGATCGACCGTATTTCGACGGTCGATTGTCTCACGGAGGGATCGAAGGTGTTCCCGTTCGGTGAACTCTCGGATGACGGCATTGACGATGGACCTTATCTCGGCCGTTTTCATCCGACCCCCCCGGAAGCTCCCGACCGTCTTCAATCTCGAGGCATGGGGGTGTTGATCCCCGTTCAATCGGAGTTTCTTCGGTTGCCTCCCCGGCAGTCTCCCCCGACGGGTAGCAGGGGGAGGAAGTACCCCGAGATTCCGAGCCGTCCGGATCGCGTATGCGACCGGGAAGTAATCCACTTCCGGGGATTCCCGTTGGATGACCCGATGGATTTCAGCGACGGTCAACCCCTCCATGGCGAGACGGAGGGCCTTCGCCTTCTCCGTCTCGCTCAACCGTCGGGGAGGGGCTTTCGCGGGTTTCGGTCGATACTCAATCCCGGTGATATCCGAGTGTGCCTTACCCAAGCGGATTCCGCTAACCGTACTCGGAGCGATGTTGTAAAGATCGGCGATATACGCATCCGAGAGACCACCGGCGATCAACCGGGCAATCTGCCGAACCGCGACTAGGGACAAGTGACTAGCCATCTGATACCCTCCCGACGGCTAGGATTAGACCACGATATCCCGGATCAAACCGAACGACTCGATATGCCGGAACGCGATATCAACGAGATTTTCAATCGTCAGCCGAACGATACCCGAAGTGTCCTTGGAGTAAGGGTTGACCGTGATGATCGACCCTCCCCACATCCCGATATACACGCTCGACCAATCCCCGAAGATCATGGCGTGAAGGTTCGTCCCGGTCCCCTTGGTCAGATTCGAGGGAACCTGATTCGAGCGAGCAACCGGATATCCGAGGATGGTACTCGTCAGGTCATCGAGGATGAAAACGGGTTGACCCGCAACCTTCGGGGTCTGCAGGAGCTTCGAAGCGACCCCCGGGGTCGTGAGATAGCCGAGATTCCCCATGAGGGCGTTTTGAACGTCAACCTTGGCCATAAGGTCAACGACGTTTGCCCACGCCAGGGCCGCTCCGTTGGTCCCCAGAGAGACAACCTGTGCATTCCCGACGGGGAGAAGGGTCGTGAGGCCCGAAGGTTCCGCCCCGGTTCCGCTCCCCGCGATTGCAGCCGAGTCGATCGACTTGGCAACTGCATAAACAAGGTCATTCCTGACCATATCTTCGACAGATAAGGAAGATTGCCGGATGACCTGCCGGGTCACTTCGATGAACGATCCCACCCGTTTCGGAGTCATCGGGATTTGGTCGATCACGGGGTTCGATTCGTCGAACGCAACCCCTTCCGCTTTCCATCCCCCGGCAGCAATCGCCGTTTGCTTCGGGATTGCGAGGTTGCCGTACAGGTCTTCCAGGACGGTTGCCCCAAGGGATCGGACGACCAGGGCGTTGCGGAGATGATCGACCAGCGACGGGGATACGGTCGTCTGGACCGACTTACCGGCCGATCCCGAATCCGTCGTCATCGCCCGGGTATTCAGGCTGAGCGAGTGAGGGACGACGAATTGATTCCCGTCGAATAGCTGCCCCGTCCGGAGGGCGTATTCCTGGGTCGTCTCCGCTTCGATCCCGTCCAACTGACGACCGGAAAGGATACGGTTTGCCGCTCGGAGGATGCTGAATCGATGCCGACCGTCCCGAGTGTTCCCGGTGTCATCCATCGGGAGAGGATCGGAAACACGGGGTTCGAGCGTCATCGAGCGTTCGTGGTCGATTCGCTGGATATCGGCCAAAACCGCGTTGAATCGTCGCTCAACATCCGGCAAAGAGGCATCGGAGGCGTTGAACAGTTCTTCCCGAATCTTTCGGGCCTTCACGATCAGAGCATTCCGGGTTTCGGTCACTAGTGAGCCTCACTAAGACAGTGATTCATGGTCCCCCCGACGGTGGGGGAGAAGTCTTCCAAGGGTCGAAAATCATTGGAAAAGGGAGGAAAAGGGAGGAAAAGGGAGGAACTAATCGAAATTGAAGCGGCTGACGAAATGCGTACAAATTAGGGTAAAAAACTGGCTCTTTTTGTGTGGACACCTAACAACGGGGATTGACATATTTTCATTGGTAGAAAATTCGGCCCCCCTCCCCGGGCCTGGAATCCTTCCGAGTGAGGAACCGATCGAGATAGGTCCGAATCACGGGTTTCCCCGACGGGGCAGGGGGAGGGGAGACGATCACGAACTTCCCTGAACCCCGATCGGAAACCGGGTGTTGATCGTACATATCGGCCCATTTCGTGAAGGCCCGCCCCTTCGAACTTCTTACCTTCAACGGCATCGTTGAACCTCCCCCCGTCAGGCCGTGACAACATCCTTAAAGACCACGAACCGCCCGGGATTCCTCAATCCCACGTCCAGATGGACGAATCCACACACTCGAATGAGTCCGCTCGTATCGCGGCTGTATGGATTGTTCAACACTTCAACCGTTCCCCATATGATTACGCAAACCTGGGAGAAATCCCCGAAAATTGCAGAACCCAAAACGGGACCGCTCGTCCCTTTCTCCAAGTCATCGGGAAGCCCGATATGGGGGAAGCTGGGCGATTCGCTGACCATGCCGGTCAGGGTGTCGGCAAGGTAGATCGGTTGACCGCTCACAAGGGGCGTCCGCTTCATTTTCTCCCGCGTTTTCGCGGATAAGACCCACGCACACGTCTTAGGGTCGATACCCTTCTCAGCGAGCATCCTTTCCGCTTCAAGGGCCTTAGCGAATGTGAGTTCTCCCCCGTTCGTTCCGAGGCTTAGGCACTGAGCGTTCCCGACGGGGAATCGAGTGAGGATGCCGTTCGGTTCGTTCGCGGCCGGAACGCCAGCAAACACAACCTTGTCGATGCCCTCTGCGATGGCCTTGACCAGATCGCCGGAAACCTGATTCAGACTGTCCGAATTCTGAATCAGCGTCCGGGTTGTCTGGACGGTCGCCACCGCTCGCTTTGGGGTGAGTTGATCCCCCCCGAGATAGACCGACGATTCCGAGGCTTCGGCGTACTCGCTCAAGAATTCGAGGGTCGATCCGGTCTCCCCGAAGAACGGGAGTGTGACCGATCCGACCGATTCGAAGCCCGTTACGATCGTCCCACCGAGGCGGCCGACAAGGCTTGCTTGTCGCAAAGCATCTCCGAACGGGAGCATGACCCCCGATCCGGCGACAAGACCGGCCCCCGATCCCGCCCCGGTTGTGAGTAACCGTTGCTGAACCGGAACCTTAGCCGTCAACGGGATCAACACACTCGCATCATTCGCCCGGGGCAGACGGGGGGACGAATAGTACCGCCGTTGAAGCTCGGATTGATCCCGACGTTCGGTATCGTCTGGTTTCCCCCTGACGGCTAGGCGGATCGCGTTTGCGAGGGAGTTGTCAGTCTCGACCATCGTTTGATTCAATTCCATATCCCCTTATCATTAACAATTAAGAATTCGCCGAATTAACGATGTCATTAACCGATGATTCGACAACGCGGATCGAATCCCCGATCCGGATTGACTTCAAGGCCCCTTTGAGGATCAGTCCGTAGGTGGCGCTGTGCGACCTCCCAAGCCGCTTTGCCGCTTGGTTAACGCTTATGTGACTCGGGAGAGAAGGGGGTTCCGGTTTCGGTTGGGGAGTCTCTACCGGAATGGATTCCTCGGAGGGTTCCGAAAGGATCGCAGCGTTCCGCCGTTCCCTCGCTTCGATTCCCTTAGCGACTTCCTTGACCGGCTTCCTTGCTTGCTTCGCTGCCGCCTGGACTGTCGGAGACTTCTCGAGTAGATCAACCCTCGCTTCGGAGGGCGTCTTACGCTTCGCCATTAATTCATCCCTATAAACCTTCATGAATACGGACGGGGAATAAAAACGGGGGGAGGTCTTCAACACCCCGAAGGGCGTTGAAGGTGTTGTGACCTCCCCCCGTTCAATCTCGGAGCGAAAGCAAGAGGGAGACGAACGACCCCCCGAAGGGGATCGAACCCGAGGGGCCTCCCCCTTGCTTCCGCCTCAACCCGGCTCTCTGAAAACCGGGGAGGGTAAACGTTTGAAAACGTCTGCCCCTCATAAGTAATTATAGCGCGGGCAACCTTCAGAGTTAACGTAGACTTGGAAATCTGGGCAAGATTTTTATAACTCGGAACCTACCTACGGACGGGGATCGATCGTCCCCCCGACGGGAAGGGGAGGGAAAGGGGCAGGGAGGGATTCCCTTGAAGGGATGAAGGGGGTATGAATAGAAACGTCCGAGGGGGCCTCTACTCCCCCTCGGA
>NZ_JABBYO010000039.1 GCF_012958305.1 Tautonia rosea
CTGCGCGACCTGCTCGGGCGGGTGAGCACGCACCCGGCGAGCCGGATTGCAGAGTTGCTCCCCGATCGGTAGCAACCGGGCTGCAAGCGGTCCTGAGTCCGTCAAACGCGGCCCCCCGTCGCCAACGCATCCTGTCGTCCCCCTCGCCGGCTCGTGCCGTCGCGATCCCGTTCGGTCCCCGCCTCGACCAAGCCGCCATCGATCGCTCCGTCAAGAACGGACTCGGCCGAACGCCTAAGCTGCGGATGGAGTTCCGCACGTTCTGCGTGGCGATGATCCAGGTGCCGTGCCAGATCGTGCGGGGTGGCCGGCGGATCACCTGCCGGCTGCTGTCATGGAACCCGTGGCAGGGTGTGTTTCTCCCACTGGTGGAGTGGTTGCACGGCGTCCGGTTGTGTTGAGTCGAGGGTGACTTGAAGCCGGAGTCCGGATGCTCCGGTCCGTGCGGGCTCCGAACGATAAAAGGCGGTGGGGCCATGAGCGGCCGAGATCGTGGGGAGCAGACCGGGTCAATCTGACCCGGCCCGAAGACGCTCCGTACCCGCCCAGGACCACGATGAGCCGAGAAGCGGGGTCCACATCAAGCTTGTTATGGGCCAAATTTCAGGCAGGCATGGGCTGTCCCGGTCCATCACCTTGAGTTGGTTCCGGAATCGGGTCACCGTTCTGATCTCGAGGCAAGGGTGCCTCGCTGGTTCTGGCTTTGAAGGTCTCCCCACCGTCGAGGGTCGAGACCTCCGCCGTGGCAACAAGGCCGAACGAGGAGGGGCTCAGGCGTCGCTCCAGGAATTCGGGGGCATAGCGGAGATTTCGAATGCGAGACATCGCTTTGAACGAGACTCGCGATTCGATCGCGTCGAACGGGGAAACGGTACGCGCACTATTTCTTCCGTGGAATGGCATGGGCACTGATCTCCGCAATTGTATGGAGACCAAAAGAAAAGCGAGGAAAGTTCAATGGCACAATTCGTCGTGCCATCGCCGAGACGGCATGGACGATCAAGGGAAACGGCGATCGTCCGAAAGACAAAGCCAAAGCGAGGAAAGTTCAATGGCACAATTCGTCGTGCCATTGTTGAGACGGCATGGACGATCAAGGGAAACGGCGATCGTCCGAAAGACAAAGCCAAAGCGAGGAAAGTTCAATGGCACAATTCGTCGTGCCATCGCCGAGACGGCATGGACGATCAAGGGAAACGGCGATCGTCCGAGATCCCGAACGTGTATGATGACAACGTAGTACTAAGAATCGTTTTCTGTCACCTGAAAATCGCAAAAAAATGAAAAAAATTTGGTTCTACTGACAATCAGGCCAGGAGTTATAGTGGACCGGGTGCTCCATAGGATTCTGACACTTCATTCGTTGGATCGCTACCATAGGGCTTTCACCCTATCATGGAGGGAGCCCCATGGAACGGTTCACCGTCGAAGTCCAGACCCCCTTGCAGCGGCTGATCGTCGAGCTGGCCCTGGCCAAGGAGTTGGAGCAGGCCGCCGATGCCGCCCCCGAAGGCCAGGTCCTCGACCGGTGCGAGTGGGTCGCCCTCGGACCCGGCCGGGAGTTTCTACGGCAGGCCCTGACCGCCGCGTTGGAGCAGCAGGCCCAGGCCGTCGAAAAAAAGGGACGCCCGGCCGACGCTGCTCCTGCGGCGCCAAGCGCCGGCACAAGGGCCGGTCGCCCCGCCGGGTCGTGACGGTTTTGGGCTCGCTGAGCGTGACGCGGGCCTACTTCCGCTGCCCGGCCTGCGAGACGAGCGAGTACGCCCTGGATCGCCGCCTGGGGACTCTCGCGCCAGGCCCGGCGGGTCGTCTGCTGGGCCGGGGGCCGGATGGCCTTCGCCCAGGCGGCCGAGAACCTGCGAGAGATCGGGGGCTGGTCGCTCAGCGACAAACTGATCCGGCAGACCTGCCAGGCCGAGGCCCCGGCGATCGCCGCCTGGCGGGACTCGGCCGAGGCCGCCTGCACCGGCTTCCGTGACGCCGAGGGCCTGCCCGAATTCCAGACCGACGAGGCGAAGGTCAACACCGACACCGGCTGGCGGGACATGAAGGTCGGCATCTTTGCCAAGCGTCCGGCCGGTCGTCCGGCCACGGCCGCCGAGTGGGAGGGCCGCGAGCTGCCCCGGCCAGCGGCGCGGGTGGCCTTCGCCGCCATCGAGCCCAGTGAGCGGTTCGGGGCCCGTTGGCGGCCGTGGGCCGAGCGGCTGGGCCTTTCCGACCGAGTAAGCGTCATTATCTATTCAATAGTTTCCCCGAAATCCCGCACTCTTTCCGGCTCGCCGTAGCGTCTTGAGCGGGTCATCTCCCGAGCGGACCTTGATGGGTTGATCACCTCCCCATCCGGTCCCGCACCGGGAGATGCCCCGATGTCCGACGCTACGCTCCTCTGGTCGATCTGTCAAGCACTGCTGAGGCCCTTCGGCTGGGCCTTCACCCGCCCCGGGCATCGCCGCTTCGTCGAGTGGGTCACCGCCTTGGCCCTCAACGTCGAGGAGCATACCGTCACCCAGTCGGTCCTCGCCCTCGACCGGCCGGCCGACTGGCGGGCGATGGAACGCTTCGCCGAGTACGGGGTCTGGGGCACGGATGCCGTCACCCGCAGACTGACCCGCCTGGTCGAGCCGGCCCCCGGCCGGACCTGGCACGGCTATCACGTCTTGGCGGTCGATGACACCAAGGTCCACCGCTCGGGCAAGCACGTCTGGGGCACCTGCACCTTCCACGACTACACCGCCCGCTTCCCGAACCGGGCGACCACCGTCCGGGCCCACAACTGGGTAGTGCTCGGGGCCTTGCTCGATGAGCCCGATCGGCCCGCATGGTTCCTGCCCGTCTCGGGGCGGCTCTACTTCCGCAAGTCGCAACTGCCGGCTCGGTCGGGGTCCGTCGGGCCGAAGGTCGGCTTCCGCACGAAGTGCGAACTGGCCGTCGAACTGATCCGAGACCAGGCCCGGATCACCGGCGGGCGGCACCTGGCCGTCTTCGACGGGGGCTATGCCCTGACGAGCGTCGTCCGGCCGCTGGTCACGCCCGAGGGCGACTCGCCCCGCATCGAGTTCCTGACCCGGCTGCGGCACGACGCTCGGCTGCACGCCCCGCCACCGACCGAACGCCGCAAGGGGCAGCGGGGGCCGATGCCGAGGTGGGGCAAGAAGCTGGAGCCGCCCCGGCGGGGCGGTCGGTGGTCCGGCCCGTGGCAGGAGGGGCAGGCCCTGATCTACGGGCGGCGGCGACGGGTCCGCTGGAAGGAGGTCGTGTGCCGGTGGCGGGTGGCCGGCCCCGAGGTGCCGGTCAAGGCGGTCATCGCCCACGTCGAGGGGTACAGCAAGCGGTTCAGCCTGGTCACCTCGGCCGTGGAGTCGATCGGGTTGCAGGCGGTGGAGTTGTTCGCCGCCCGCTTCCGGCAGGAGGACGGGTTCCGGGACCTGAAGCAGCGGCTGGGCT
>NZ_JABBYO010000040.1 GCF_012958305.1 Tautonia rosea
GGTCCTCCGGGTGTCATGCCCGAGGACGTTCTGTGACAATTCGGCAGGTCGCGATCGAGTTCGGCTCGATCGCGAAGACGAACCAAAAACCGCGAAGTAAGCGTACGAGCGGTGCCGTGCTTCGGTTTAAGTGATTGCACTTTCCGTCGCCGAGGTGCGGTGCTCGTACAACGAAGAACGAACGTAGACCCTTCGGATAAGTGATTCGAGACGACGACGCGAGGTCGTCGCGGTGGTTGCCCGTCGCCGTGAGGCGAGTCGGCAACCGCGGGGGAGCGAGGTCACGCGGACATCGGTCACACACACCGGCACACGGTTTCCCTCGGGAAGTCGGGCGTCGGGGCCGGGTCGGCGTGGTCAAGCCCCGAAGGGCACGGGGGGGATGCCTAGGCGTCGCCGGCAAGGTGGG
The DNA here is from genome assembly GCF_012958305.1 of Tautonia rosea. Classification (NCBI taxonomy): domain Bacteria; kingdom Pseudomonadati; phylum Planctomycetota; class Planctomycetia; order Isosphaerales; family Isosphaeraceae; genus Tautonia; species Tautonia rosea. The sequence goes on from NZ_JABBYO010000040.1 coordinate 410, forward strand.
CGTGGCAGGCTGCGATAAGCTCGGGGGAGGGGCCGAACGCCCGTCGATCCCGAGATACCCACAGCAACCCAGGGAACTGAAACATCTCAGTACCTGGAGGAACGGAAAGCAACCGCGACTCCCTCAGTAGCGGCGAGCGAACGGGGATACAGCCTAAACCGATCGGGACACCGATCGGGGTCGTGGGGCCACTCGATAGGATTTCGGTCCGACAGAGTCAAAAAAACAGAGTTCAATCGAAGCGACCTGGAACGGTCCACCAGAGAGGGTGAAAGTCCCGTAGGTGACGGATTCTGTTCTCTGAAGAGTGGTACCCGAGTAGGGTCGGGCACGTGAAACCCGGCCTGAATCGGCGGGGACCATCCCGCAAGGCTAAGTACCGGGCGACGACCGATAGTGAACCCAGTAGGGCGACCGAATGGTGGGAAGAACCCCGACAAGGGGAGGACACTGAACCTGAAACCCCGTGCCTACAAGCGGTGGGAGGGCGACGAGCCTTAGTGCTCCGCCTGACCGCGTGCCTTTTGCATAATGATCCGGCGAGTTTTGGTATCCGGCCGGTTAACCTCTTCAGGAGGGGAGCCCCAGCGAAAGCGAGTCTGAACAGGGCGCTTGTCGGGTGCCAAAGACGCGAAACCAGGTGATCTACCCATGGGCAGGTTGAAGCGACCGTAACAGGTCGTGGAGGACCGAACCCACTGATGTTGAAAAATCAGGGGATGACCTGTGGGGAGGAGTGAAAGTCTCATCAAACCTGGAGATAGCTCGTTCTCTCCGAAATGGCTCGAGGGCCAGCCTCGGGGAATTCGCCTGCGGGGGTAGAGCGACGGAATCCGGCTGGGGCCCTCCCCGGGTACCCACCGGAACCCAACTCCGAATACCGCAGGTTTTTATCCCGGGAGTCAGAACGCGGGGGAGAATCTCCGCGCTCAAGAGGGAAACAGCCCAGACCGCCGACCAAGGCCCCCAAGACGACGCTCAGTGGCAAAGGAAGTGGGACCGCGGTGACAGCCGGGATGTTGGCTTAGAAGCAGCCACCATTTCAAAAGTGCGTAACAGCTCACCGGTCGAGCCGTCCCGCGCCGAAAATGACGGGGACTCAAGCGTCGCGCCGCAGTCGCGGATTGGAATTTATTCCAGTGGTAGGAGAGCGTCGACGGCCGCATTGAAGCCACACGGGCAACGGGTGGTGGAGCGCCGTCGAGTGCGTATGCCGGAACGAGTAACGATAAGGCCGGTGAGAAGCCGGCCCGCCGAAAGCACAAGGGTTCCTGGGGAAGGGCAATCCGCCCAGGGTTAGTCGGGACCTAAGACGAGGCCGAACGGCGTAGTCGATGGGCAGCCGGTGAATATTCCGGCACCCGAGGGTGCGGTTGAAGGCAGGTGACGCTGCCATCACGGGGATCGGGGCGTTAGTTACCCCCGTTCCGCAAGGACGACGGCTTAGCCCGGAAGTCCCCCGCGTGGTAGCCACGAAAATCCCTGTCCGGACAATCCCTCGGCCCGTACCGCAAACCGACACAGGTGTGCCAGGCGAGTATCCGAAGGCGTTCGGGAGAACCCTCGTGAAGGAACTCGGCAAAATAGCCCCGTACCTTCGGTAGAAGGGGCGCTGGCGCGAGCCAGCCGCAGAGAATCGGCTCCGGCGACTGTTTACCAAAAACACAGGACTCTGCCAACTCGTAAGAGGACGTATAGAGTCTGACGCCTGCTCGGTGTCGGTAGGTTAAGGGAGGCGATTAGGGAAACCGAGGTTGCCAACCAAAGCCCCGATAAACGGCGGCCGTAACTATGACGGTCCTAAGGTAGCGAAGTTCCTTGTCGGGTAAGTTCCGACCTGCATGAATGGCGTAACGACCGGAGCACTGTCTCCACGAGGGACCCGGTGAAACTGAAGTCGTGGTGAAGATACCACGTACCCGCGGCTAGACGGAAAGACCCCGTGAACCTTTACTGCAGGTTGGCACTGGCCAGCCGACGATCCTGTGTAGCATAGCTGGGAGGCTGCGAAGCCCGGGCGCCAGCCCGGGTCGAGCCACCGGTGAAATACCAGCCTGGATCGTCGACTGTCCTCACCGGTTGCACCACAATCGGGACACTGCTCATCGGGCAGTTTGACTGGGGCGGTCTCCTCCCAAAGTGTAACGGAGGAGCGCCATGGTCCCCTCGGCCCGGTCGGCCATCGGGCAACACGAGCGCAAACGTAGAAGGGGGCCTGACAGCGAGTCCTCTCAGACGAGCTGGGACGAAAGTCGGCGTTAGTGATCCGGCGGTGCTGGATGGAAAGGCCGTCGCTCAACGGATAAAAGGTACTCCGGGGATAACAGGCTGATCTCCCCCGAGCGTCCATAGCGGCGGGGAGGTTTGGCACCTCGATGTCGGCTCATCGCATCCTGGGGCTGGAGAAGGTCCCAAGGGTTCGGCTGTTCGCCGATGAAAGCGGTACGCGAGCTGGGTTCAGACCGTCGTGAGACAGGTCGGTCCCTATCTGCCGCGGGCGGAGGAAACTTGAGAGGAGTCTCCCCTAGTACGAGAGGATTGGGGAGGACCGACCTCTGGTGTACCGGCTGTCCTGCTCAGGGCACCGCCGGGTAGCCAGGTCGGGAACGGATAAGCGCTGAAGGCATCTAAGCGCGAAGCCGGCCTCAAGACCAGGTTTCCGGCACCAATTCGGTGCGAAGGCTCCTGGAAGACCACCAGGTTGATAGGCCGGGAGTGCACGGCGGGCGACCGTCGCAGCCGACCGGTCCTAAGAGCCAAGCGGCTTGACCACCCCGACCCGTCCCCGCCGCATCGCAGCCCCCGCTGCGGTGCCCCACGGGACAGGTCTCGGCGTGGCCTCAACACAACGACAGAGCCTCCCTCACCCGAAACCTCCGAACGACCCCGTAGCCGTCGTCTCGTTACGAC
>NZ_JABBYO010000041.1 GCF_012958305.1 Tautonia rosea
TCATCCGGGTATGTCCGCGTGGAAAAACACGTCGTTGCCGTCCATGCCAATCTCGATCGAGTGACCCCCGAAGAGATCGCCGTCGTGGTGGTAGAAGGTTACTTCGCCATCTGCTTCGAAGACGATACTCTGCAGTGTCATTCGACCCTTGAACTCGTCAGGCGTGACGCACTGCTCGTCCTCACTGACCCAACTCTCGTTCTTCAGGCCCAGCAACCTAGAGACGGCATACTCCTTCGCGCCGTTCGTGTAGCCGGCAAGCGCCTTGAGCACCTGCCGCGCGCGGGCAAGGGCGGGCTCGACGCCCTCATCGTCATCGAGATTGAGGCTGAACTCGACCGAGCCGGCTTCATCTCTCCACTCGCCGCCGTACCAGTCGAGACGCTCATCGTACCGAAGGGGACCGATGACGTCGTCGGTGAGGTCAGGGTGCTTCATCGTGCTGCAACCGAGCGGCTGGTTTTCCGTGCTGACGCCTAACGCCCAAGCTCAGCGGACCGGCCCGCCGAGAGCAACCTTGATGTTCAACTGCTTGCATCCGCGGCGGGCCGGGTCCGCTGCAGCGCGACGTTAGGCGGCTCGTCCGTAGGACAGTGGCGCTACACCGAGCCGCGGAGTAACGGCCGCCTCACGTATTCGCCCGGGATGGAGACGATCGGCTCCTCCAGATGGACGTCCGCACGGCGACGGCCGACGGCGCGGACATAGCCGAGATAGCGGCCGCGATCGTCCTCCAGAGCCCCGATCTCGGTCGTATTGTCCGGTGCGATCGCCTCGAGCCAGTCGCGCCACAGCCGCCAGCCATCGGGCAGGGTGTCGACCAGCTCGACGTCCACGATGCCCGTCCGCTCCCAGTGGCGACGCCACCAGGCCGCCGAGTGCAGACCCCACAGGTCCGGCGTCCACCAGCCGCGAAGGTGGTCGGGGACCGGCCCGTCGATCTCCCGGACCAGCCCAGCTCCGGCGATCGCCACCGGGCCGCCCGGCTTCACGAACCGGGCGACGGAGTTCAAGAAGAGGTCATCCGTGCCGTAGTAGACGAACGAGTCGATGGAGACGATGGCGTCGAAGAATTCCGCGGCGAACGGCAGAGCTCGGGCGTCGGCGCGAAGCGGGAAGACGCCATCCTCGACCCCGGCGTCTTGCACGCGTCGGAGGTTCTCCGAGGGGCTGAACCAGAGGTCCGCAGCCCAAACCTGCACGCCGAATTCGCGGCGAAGGAAGATGGACGAGACAGCCCGCCCGCAGCCGAGGTCGAGTACCCGCATCCCCGCCCGGAGGTCAACCGCCTCGGCGAGCCACTCCGTCATCCACAGCGGGTTGGCCCCGCCACTGACGCCGGCGAGGAGCCACTTGGGGTGATAAGCCGAGGAGCGAGGGAACCGCGGGGAGTTGAAGCACGCGTCCACTTCGAGGTGTCCCCTCCGCCGCCTAACCAGGAGTTGAGCGAACGGCCCGGTAGACCCGGTTCCCCCCGTTCGCCTCGGCGGCCGGCTCGCTCCAACGGGAGGTTAGGCGGCGAACGCCGTGCCCGTACGAGCACGCTCGTCGTGCGCTCAACTCCTGGTTAGGCGGCGACCGTCGGGACATCGCTCAACCCCTCGCGTCGGCACAGTGGCGGGGACGACCACCGGCTCTGTGACACACTCGGGCAGGGGGTGTCACTTCCCTGCGGCGGCATAGGTGATCACCTCAGCTTATGTTCACGCCGAGGCGGTCGCCGCCTAACCTTGTTTGTCGACGGCGTAAATGTCGTGAAACATCACGACACCCACCGTATAATCTCACGCTGCTCGCATTCTGATCGCTGGTGATCACGATTGCAAGCGGATTCCGGGAATACCCGGCGAGAGGGCGGGACAATGGCGGCGAAGCCGAAGCTGCTGGATCAGCTCCGAGAGGCGGTGCGGACGAGGCATTACAGCATCCGGACCGAGCACGCCTATGTGAACTGGGCGCGGCGGTTCATCCTCTTCCACGGCACGCGGCACCCGATCGAGATGGGAGAGCCGGAGGTCGGGCAGTTCCTGACCCATCTGGCCGTCGAGGGCCACGTGGCGGCATCGACCCAGAATCAGGCGCTGTCGGCCCTGCTGTTCCTCTATCGCGAGGTCCTCGGCAGGCCGCTCGACGAGGCGATCGGCCCGGTCGTCCGCGCCGATCGGCCCGAGCGGCTGCCGGTGGTCCTCAGCCGCGACGAGGTCCGGGCCGTGCTCGACCGGCTCACGGGCCCGCACCGCCTGATGGCGGGCTTGCTCTACGGCGCCGGGCTCAGGCTGATGGAGTGCCTGCGGCTGCGGATCAAGGACGTCGACTTCGAGCAACGCCACCTCC
>NZ_JABBYO010000042.1 GCF_012958305.1 Tautonia rosea
GGGAGCGGAACGGTTCGAGGGGATGGCTGTCGACCCGAAGCGTCGCCGGGAGGCGGCGGTTTCGGGATGAGGCGTGTGTGAGCCAACGCGTGTGGAATGCAGAAGTGTTTCGAGTCGGTTTCATGGATCAACCGACTTGATCGTGCAGGAAAACCAACCCACTGCGGTGCGTCTCATGGCATTCGTGTCTGTGAGGGTACCGTTGTGAGGGGTTCGCAGGAATTGCGACGGTCGTGGGTGAGGATTCCGGTGTTGTCTGGCGTGCCCGTGAGGGGGGCCGGCGACGGATCGTCACGCAGGATGGGAGTCGCCTGCCGCGAACATGACGGACGGTTTGGTTTGAGGAGGCCTTCGGGCCGAGTCGGGCCGGTCGGTCATGGGCGGGACTCACACGCAATTGAAGTCGCTTCGGACGCATCGGAAGCCGGCCCTTCGCGGGGTGGGCTTCGTGGTGGTGGGTCTGAGGCGCATGGGTTTTTCCTCTCGAGCTCTTTGGTGAGAGGATGGTCAGGCGACTGGCCTTCGGGCTGGTGGCGTGGCCCCTTTTTTTCGAAGGGTTTGATCCTGGCTCAGAATGAACGTTGGCGGCGTGGATTAGGCATGCAAGTCGAACGCCTCTTGGAGGCGTGGCGAAAGGGTGAGTAAGGCGACGGTAACCAACCCCGCGGAGGGGGACAGCTTCGGGAAACCGGAGGTAATCCCCCATGACGCCTCGGTGAGGGCATCCTCATCAGGCCAAAGGTGTGAGTCCGCCGCGGGACGGGCCGTCGTGGTATCAGCTGGATGGTGGGGTAACGGCCTACCATGGCAATGACGCCTACCGGGCGTGCGAGCGTGGCCCGGCACACTGGGACTGAGACACTGCCCAGACACCTACGGGTGGCTGCAGTCGAGAATCTTCGGCAATGGGCGACAGCCTGACCGAGCGACGCCGCGTGGAGGACGAAGGCCTTCGGGTTGTAAACTCCTGTCGAGGGGGAACAAGGCTCTGTGAAGAGCAGGGCTTGAGTGATCCCTGGAGGAAGCACGGGCTAAGTTCGTGCCAGCAGCCGCGGTAAGACGAACCGTGCGAACGTTATTCGGAATCACTGGGCTTAAAGCGCGTGTAGGCGGACGGCCACGTCTGTTGCTGAAAGCCCCCGGCTCAACCGGGGGATGGGCGCGGATACGGGCGGTCTGGAGGGGCGTAGGGGGAGCTGGAACTCACGGTGGAGCGGTGAAATGCGTTGAGATCGTGAGGAACGCCCGCGGCGAAAGCGAGCTCCTGGACGCTTACTGACGCTGAGACGCGAAAGCCAGGGGAGCGAACGGGATTAGATACCCCGGTAGTCCTGGCCGTAAACGATGAGCACTGGGTAGGGGGCTCGCCGATGGGTCCCCTGCCGCAGCGAAAGCGTGAAGTGCTCCGCCTGGGGAGTATGGCCGCAAGGCTGAAACTCAAAGGAATTGACGGGGGCTCACACAAGCGGTGGAGCATGTGGCTTAATTCGAGGCTACGCGAAGAACCTTATCCCGGGCTTGACATGCACGGATTAGCCGGCGGAAACGTCGGTGACGCCTTCGGGTGGAACGTGCACAGGTGCTGCATGGCTGTCGTCAGCTCGTGCCGTGAGGTGTTGGGTTAAGTCCCGTAACGAGCGAAACCCCTGCGACCAGTTGCCATCATTCAGTTGGGGACTCTGGTCGGACCGCCGGCGTTAAGCCGGAGGAAGGCGGGGACGACGTCAAGTCATCATGGCCCTTATGCCCGGGGCTGCACACGTGCTACAATGGGCCGGACAGAGCGTTGCCACTGCGTAAGCAGGCGCCAATCGCAGAAACCGGTCCTCAGTTCGGATTGTGGGCTGCAACCCGCCCACATGAAGCTGGAATCGCTAGTAATCGCGGATCAGCAGTGCCGCGGTGAATGGGTTCCTGAGCCTTGTACACACCGCCCGTCAAGCCACCAAAGCGGGGGGCACCCGAAGTCGCTGAGCTCGCAAGAGCAGGCGCCGAAGGTGAAACCCGTGATGGGGACTAAGTCGTAACAAGGTAACCGTAGGGGAACCTGCGGTTGGATCACCTCCTTTCTAAGGATGATTGTCGGCCTCCGACGTGATCATGGGCCTCGGCCCCTGGTCACCGACGATGAGCCACATCGGCCCCGCAATCGGGGCGGCCCGTCCGGGTGACCCCGGCGCCGTCCCCCCATGCGGACCCGCCTTGAATCAAAGGCGATGC
>NZ_JABBYO010000043.1 GCF_012958305.1 Tautonia rosea
TGCTTCGTCGTCGTCCACTTCCTCCTTGTCGTTCTCGTTGCTCGAACTCGCGTTGTTCGACGAGAACCTCTCGAGGACTCCACGAAGGTCCTCGGTCCTGGAGGAGGCCGATGGCAGCGTGATCGATCAGTTCGCCCAGGCCCTCGTGCGATCGTGAGCCCCTGAGTGTTGCGATCACCTCGGGGCGGGTTGCCGCGTTCGGCGGATCCGCCCCGAGGACGATCTCCCCGGAGGCTGACAAAGCCTCGGACTTCTGATTAGAAATTAAAACCATTTTGAGTGATTGGTGTGGAATTGTTCGCTCTCGGGTGTGACCGTTCCGCAAATCGGAAAATTCTCGACGAAGTGCCGCGTTGTTCCGCCAGAGAGATCTAGAGTGAGAACAGGGAGAGATGAGGGGAGGCTTCCAACCGCCTCATCAGGAAATCGCCCCGATCGCAGGGTCCAACTCGTCCCGAAGTAATCGACGAAGGCCACCTCTCTCGTACCGATGCGGGTACGAACGATCGGGTCGACCGGGTAGCTCGCTCCCACCTTTACCTGATCTCACGATCTCTGTTACGGCGAGACGCAACGATGCGACGCTTCATGAGGCATACTGCGCTCGGGTTCTCTCGTCTCGACGCGCTCGATTCGCGAACCATGCTCAGTCTCGGGACTGGGCTGCCGTTGGCCGGGCCGATCGCATCGCAATCCGATTCGTTTTCTCACGAGCACATTCTCGTTCGATACGATCTCGGCTCCATCCAGCACGCCTCGATCGGTGACCTGGCGGGGGAGCTCGTCCCTGGCCTGCGTGCGGTCCCGGTCCCGGAGGGGTCATCTGTGGCGGAAGCGATCGCCCTGGCACGGGCTGATCCTCGGGTGCTCTACGCGCAACCGGATTACCTGGTGTCGATCACCTCGTCTCCCAACGACCCGAGGTTCGGCTCGCTCTGGGGCCTGAACAACACGGGGCAGTTGGTGGGGGGGACGCCGGGAGCCGACATCAGTGCCATGGAGGCCTGGTCCGTCACGACGGGCAGCCCCGAGGTGGTCGTGGCGGTGATCGACACGGGGATCGACCTCTCGCATCCCGACCTGGCGCCGAACCTCTGGGTGAACCCCGGCGAGGTGGGCGGCAACGGCCGGGATGACGACGGGAATCATTACGTGGATGACATCCACGGCTGGAACTTCGTGACCAACACCCCCAATGTCCGTGACGACAACAACCACGGGACCCACGTCGCGGGGATCATCGGCGCAGTCGGCAACAACGAGCTGGGCGTCGTTGGGGTCAACTGGAATGTTCAATTAATGACGCTCAAGTTCCTGAATTCCTCGGGAAAAGGGACGACCAGCAATGCCATCAAGGCGTTGAATTACGCGGTCCAGATGGGCGCGCACGTCTCGAATCACAGCTATTCGGGGGGGGCATACGACGCCGCCTTTGCCGACGCGGTCGCCAGCGCTCGCAGCCGTGGGCACATCGTCGTGACCGCAGCCGGCAACGATTTCTCGAATAACGATGTGAACCCGGCTTATCCGGCGAATTACGTCAGCGACAATCTCATCTCAGTCGCGGCAACGGATGCATACGACTATATTGCTGGTTTTTCGAATTACGGGGCCACGACAGTCCACCTCGGCGCGCCTGGCGTTTCGATCCTGAGTACCGTGCGCAATGGTTCGTATGGCTACATGTCGGGGACCTCGATGGCCGCGCCGCACGTCACGGGCGCGGTCGCCCTGATCCGGGGGCTCCACCCGGAATGGTCTTATGACCAGGTCATCGCGAAGTTGCTGACGACGGTGGACAAGGTGGCTGACCTGGATGGTCAGGTCCAGACGGGCGGCCGGCTGAACCTGGGCCGCGCGGTGACGAGCGAGACGGTCGGTCCCCGGATCGAGTCCGCGTCGTACGTCCCGGGTGATCACACACGGATCCGCCTTCGATTCAATGAGGCGATCCTGCCGGGGTCCTTCACGCCCGACGATCTGGTCTCCCTGACCGGCCCCGAGGGGCAGGGGGTGGAGGTCACGGCGGTCACGGCGGTGCCGGGGTCGGCCGACCGCGAGTTCGACGTGTCCTTCACGTCGGCCGGAATCGGTACGTACCAG
>NZ_JABBYO010000044.1 GCF_012958305.1 Tautonia rosea
CCCGCCGCGGCGGGCCCTGCTCAGGCCGAGGCCGCAGGTGGGGATGAGGCGGGCTTTGGCCTACGACAAATGACGATATTCAGAATGTCCCCGTTTTCGGCCCCCTGGGCTTGGACCTCCTTCGGGCCGGTTTGTCGTGGGGACGACAACCTCAACCGAAGAAGTTTCAAGCCCTTATGTCAATGAATTATCGGACACCCTCAACGTGCCGTTGTCCGGGCCACCCCGCGGTGGCTGGGATCATCCTGACCCCGGCGGGCGGGCGGAAGGCTCTCGACTCACGGACTGGGGTCAGGATGACCCTAGCCACCCCGCCGCATATTGTCGTTTTACGCCGTCTTCCCACTTTCCCGAATCGTACTTCATCGGAATTTGTGGATAACAGACCGACATCCCTTCCACGAACTGCTTGAAGGTAAGGCCTAACTTTGTGACGGTTCGGTATTCGTCAATCTCGACAAGCTGCCAGTCGTCGCCGGTATCGAAGCCGTAAGCCGTACCCATGCTTTCCCAACCAAAAATCAGTATGTCTCCTTTGGCTCCTTGATCGTAGATTTGCCGATCTTGGAAGTAGTCATGTTCCGCACTTACCAATCGATCTTCAAAAACAAAATGCTCTCCCTTGTCAATCAACGGTCCTGTGCCGCGCTCACGAAGGAATCGAAGGTACTCGTCGGGGCAGGAAGGGTGAGCATCGCTCACGGCTTGAACTTCAGAATCGCTACGGGGTGTGAGCGATGCAAACAGTTGACCATGTTCCGGCCGCAAAGATTCAAGATGTTCGTACATCGTCCGTTCTCCTAATTTCGTGGTAACGGCGTTGGAAAGACCGTTTGAGTTGGGCTGCCTGAACCGTGAATGCCCGGTTGATGAACATTGCGATACGCGGGATGGATGTTCCACCATTTATTTGGGCCGCCGTACCGAGACGGAATAATGTGGTGCGCCTGCGCACCTTGCGGCCAGCTTTGCCCCGTGTTGCGTTCCCACGCTTCAATCATCGTGGACCGACTGTCACGATATTCAGCCTGCAACCTTCTGTAGACGTCGTCCGAGACCGGCTGACGATGATTGACTTGTCGTATCTGATTAGAGAGTTGCCGCCTTTGAACGCTCGGGATACTACGCCGCGTGTGAGCTTCGACGTCACGGATGACGGCACGATAGTCACTTGAGATTCGTGACCACGCTGTTCTGTTTGGGGCGATGGTCACCGTGTCGAAACGGCTGACGAGTTGGTTGCTCGGGAGGACGTCGATCCGGGTCGTGACCGTGCAGCTCTCGGCGTGGCGGGCGTCGGCTCGGGCGGCCACCCGGTCGGCCAGGGGAGCCCGAGCCCGCGAGCCGCCTCGGGCGAGCGTAACCGCCTCGTCGGTGTATTTCAACGCGCCGATCACCGGGAAGACGCCGACCAGATCGAGCCCGGTCTGACCGGCATGCTGCCACGACCATTCCCAGTGCGTCACGTCGTAGGACAGATCGCGGATGTCGCCGGGCAGATCCACGCCGATGAGCCCCGTGCCGATCTGCCCGGCCGTGCCGAGGACCGTGACCTCGTCCGAGTAATGGCCCAGGATGAGCTGTTCGCCCGACCGATACGTGTAGTCCCACGCCGAGGAGGCCTGCTCTCCGACCCATTCGGCCTGCCGACTGATCCAGGAGCCGATGCCTCGCAACCCGTCGGGATCGACGAAGTTCGTCGGGCCGTTGCCGACGTAGCGGTAGAGGTTCGGGTCGCCGG
>NZ_JABBYO010000045.1 GCF_012958305.1 Tautonia rosea
CACGGTGAGACGCCCCAAGCCTCGTGCGGCGACGCCGCCCCGGTTGACGAGCAACCGGGGCCATCGATGAAGGAGCTTCTGTCAAGCCGCTGCCGGTGCGGAGTGCTGGCCGTGGGTCCCACGCTCATCCCCCTCGCCGTCGGCGTCGGTCGGCCTGGTCCCGTCCCGATCCGAGCCCGCGACGTGGCGGCGGCTCACCCACGATCATCCTCCGAGCCTGAGGCCGAGGGAAGGCCCTCGGCGTGGCCTGTGACGAGCGGGGCCGACGAGACGCAGGACGCTCCACCATCTCTTCAGGGTCGGGCCGCGGGGGCTCGCCCTACGAAACCGGATTGCGGTCGACAGACGCCAGAATTCACCCTGACGTGGATCCGGCCAGGACCGGCCCACTTGGCCCCGGACGTGGTCGCCTGTCGATTCGTCCCGCCCACGCGGCGGTGGCTCGACATCAGCTCCAGAAGTGTTGAAGATCAGTTCATGTGAATGATTGTCGTCATAGTCGTAGTCGTGGTCGTGGTCGAACTCCGGCTCAGGCCGCCGTGGCCGAGGGCTCGCGATACTCCTAGCCGCTGCGGAGCAACGCCACCAGCACCTCCAGCAGCCGACGTGCCACGGCCACGATCGCTCGGCGTGCCCCCCGACGCTGCTTCAACGCCCGGTAAATCCCCCGCCAGTAGGCCGAGCGGCGGACCGCTTGCCAGGCCGCCTCCACCAGCACCCAACGCAACAGCGGTGAGCCCTGTTTGGTGATCCCCAGCTCTCGCACCTTGCCCGCCGACTCGCGACGACCCGGCGCCAGCCCCGCATAAGCGACCACCTGCTTGGCCGACCGGAACCGGCGGATGTCGCCCAGCTCCGCCAGCACCACTTCGGTCGTCACCTCGCCGACCCCGGTGACGCTCTGAAGCACCTGGCGGTGGCGTTGCTCGGCCGCCGAAGCGGCCGTGGCGAACTGACGCAGCCGCGTCCTCAGCTCGGCCAGCTGGGCTTCGAAGGATGACAGTTGAATGAGCATTTGATCGACGATGAATCGGTCCGAGTCGCTCAGCGGCACGGCGGCGATGTGGTCCCGGCCCCCGCGGGCGAACAGGTCGCGGCGATCGGCGTTGGAATCGCTCAAAATCCGACGGACCTTGACCCGGACCTGGGTCCGCTCCTTCATCAGGAATTGCCGATGTCGTACCAAGGCCCGATGCTCCCGCTGCCGCGGCGTGGGCCGATACGCCTGCGGATTCATGTCCAACGCCAGGAACTCGGCCAGCACGCGGGCGTCGAGCTTGTCGCTCTTGCGGGTGCTCTCGGCGATGACCCGCAGCTTGCCCGGATGCGCCAGCACCACCCGCCGGGCCAGCGGCTCGATTCGCCCGAGCAGCCACTCGTAGCTGGCCGTGGCCTCGACGACCGCCTCGAAGGGCCCCAGAGCGGCGAAAAACGCCTCGATCCGTGCCGGATCGGCACAGGGGAATTTGCGGGTCTGCCGCACGTTGCGGTCCTGATCGACGACGCAAACGGTGATACGCTCTTTGTGGAGGTCGATGCCGACGTACCTCATGGCAGTGCTCCGAATCGAGAAAACCGAGAGAATCGACACACTCAAGGTTTACCTCAGACTCGAAGCCGCTGCCGGCGTCGGCTCGGCCTCCTTCATAGTTTCACCCAAGACGCATCAATTGAAGATGGAAACGGTCG
>NZ_JABBYO010000046.1 GCF_012958305.1 Tautonia rosea
GGTCGAGCGGATTGCTCGCCTCGTGGCCGGACAACAGTTGCGAGAATCGTCGACGGAGCGGTTCGTCTCCGCGGCATTCCTCATCCGAGAACCTCTTCCTCGCCTCGATGTCCACGATCTCCAGCGCGGCGGCGAACAGCGATTCCTCGTTCATGGCAGACGCCCTCGACGTTCTTACCATTCTGACTCGACCTCTAATCTACAGTGCGAATAAGGCGGGAAGGATGCACCATCGGATTTCGGTCTTGTCCAGAAACTTTGCGGACGAGGGTGATCGCCTTGCGGACGCTGACCACGACGGTTGATGATGGCTGACGGTTGATCACGTCGTAAACTACTGCACGACCTGGGGCGAGCCCAACCTCGGCTCACCCCGACAGGCCCCTCAGATCGTAGCCTTTCGCCGCGTGTCCGGGTAGGCCGCCAACCATAGCTTGGGCAGCAGCTCTCCGAGCCGCTCGACGGGATGAGTCGGCAGCCGATTCAACACATCGTTGAGGTCGGCGAATGGATCGCCACCAAGCCGCTTACAACTGCCGACGACGCTGTCGAGGATCGCCGCCGTCCGGCCGGCCCGGTAATCAATCGTTCTTCCGACCTATCGCCTTGGCACGCAGCGTCTGCTCGGCGAGGTCGTTGTCGATGATTAGTCCGGTTTTCTTTTGGGTGTGCCGGTTGACGAGGACGGTCGGTAGCCGCAATGGCCGAACCAGCCGGCGATGTTGCCGGGCCGGACGGCGCGGAGGGCCCCGCCCATCGCCTCGATCAGGGCGTCGACCGTCCGCGCCTTCGCCTTGCGCAGCCACGCCTTGAGCTTGGAGAACATCGGCTCGATCGGGTTGAGGTCCGGGCTGTAGGGGGGCAGGTAGCGGACCTCCGCCCCGGCCGCCTCGATCCGCCGCCGGACCTCGGCCGTCTTGTGGCTACTCAGGTTGTCCATCACCACGATGTCGCCGGGACGCAGCGTCGGCACCAGGCACCGCCTCACGTACGCCTCGAAGCAGGCCGCGTCGGTCGCCCCGTCGAAGGCCAGGCAGGCCGGCTCCGGGACGCCGCCCAGCCGCACGGCGGCCGTCAGGGTGACCACCTTCCAGTGGCCGTGCGGCACCGGGCCGTCGACCCGCACCCCGCTGGGGGCCCGGCCGTAGGTGCGGTCCATCGCCGTCGAGGCCCCGCTCTCGTCGACGAAGACCAGCCGGGCCGGGTCGATCGCCGCGAACTCCGCCCGCCAGGCGGCCCGCCCGGCCTTCAACTCCGGCCGGTCCTGCTCGGCCGCCCGCCGCGACTTTTTTTGCGCGTGATCC
>NZ_JABBYO010000047.1 GCF_012958305.1 Tautonia rosea
TATAGTGGACCCCGAAAACTGGACCACCGGTTAAGCTACTCCGGTGGCCCAAGCGAGGGGGTGACGATGGCAGGCAAGCGGAAGGTCCACACGGCGGCGTTCAAGGCCCAGGTCGCCCTGGCCGCCCTCAAGGGGGATCGCACGGTCAACGAGCTGGCCGGGCACTTCGGCGTCCATCCGACGCTCATCCACGCCTGGAAGAAGCAGCTGCTCTCCGGGGCCGAGGAGGTCTTCGGCCGCCCGGCCAGGGCCGTCTCGGAGGAGGTCGACGCCGAGGCCCGCCAGGCCGAGCTGTTCGAGCAGATCGGCCGGCTCAAGATGGAGCTGGAGTGGGTGAAAAAAAAAGCTGCCGCCTTCATGTGAGCAGAAGCGGCTGCTGATCGAGCCGGGCCACCCGGCCCTGAGCGTCCGCCGCCAGTGCGAGCTGATCGGCCTGAACCGGTCGAGCCTCTACTACGAGCCGGCGGGCGAGACGGCCGAGGACCTGCGACTGATGCGGCTGATCGACGAGCAGTACACGGCCTATCCGTTCTACGGCAGCCGGCGGATGACCCGGTGGCTGATCGATCACGGGGAGGAGGTGAACCGGAAACGGGTGCGGCGGCTGATGCGGACCATGGGCCTGGAGGCGATCTATCCCAGGCCTCGGACGAGCGTCGCCGGCAAGGGTCACAAGATCCACCCGTACCTGCTGCGAGGCGTGGCGATCGAGCGGGTGGACCAGGTCTGGAGCAGCGACATCACCTACGTGCCGATGACCGGCGGGTTCAGGTACCTGGCGGCGGTGATCGACTGGTTCAGCCGGTACGTGGTCGCCTGGCGGCTGTCGAACACGCTCGACGGGTCGTTCTGCCTGGAGATGCTCGAAGAGGCCTTGGGGGCGGGGACGCCGGAGGTCTTCAACACCGACCAGGGGGTGCAGTTCACGGCGGCGGCGTTCACCGGCCGCCTGGAGGAGGCCGGCGTGGCGGTGAGCATGGACGGGCGGGGGCGGGCTCTGGACAACGTGTTCGTGGAGCGGCTCTGGAGGAGCGTGAAATACGAGGACATCTACATCCGAGGCTACGAGGCGGTGCCGGAACTGCATCGGGGGCTGGGCCGGTACTTCGCCTTCTACAACGACGAGCGGCCGCACCAGTCGCTGGGCTACCGGACCCCGGCGGCGGTCTACCGGGAGGTCAGGGGCATGAGGGCCTGACGGGCAGTAGCGAAGGATCGCCGCTTTTTGGTCTAGACAATGGGGTCCACCTCA
>NZ_JABBYO010000048.1 GCF_012958305.1 Tautonia rosea
CCTGGTGACTTAATAGTGTTGCACGATGCCAGCCTGATCGACTATTCCTCGAAAGGGATGCAACTCGGCATCCACCATGAGGATCGCACCACCGGGCCGGCACCATGGACGACCTGTCTCACTTCTGCTGCCTGAATTCCGACTGCCCTGACCACGGCAAGCGGGGGGCCGGGAACCTGACCGTGACCGGCCGCTACGGGCCCGGGAAGGCCCGCCGCATGCTCCGCTGCCGCACCTGCAAGTCCCGCTTCTCCGAACGCAAGGGGACGCCCCTGTTCGACGCCCGGCTCGCCCCGGAGAAGATCGAGTCGGTTCTGGAGCACGTCGCCGAGGGCTGCGGCGTGCGACAGACCGGGCGACTCTGTCGGGTGGCCCCCAACACCGTCGCCCGCTACAGCCGACTGGCCGGGCGGCATGCCCACGACGCCCACGACGAACTCGTGGGCCTTTCCCCCCCTGACGGCCGAGGTCCAGTTCGATGAGAAGTGGGCCTTCGTCGCCAAGAAGGAGGCGAACTGCGACCGCTCCGACCCGGCCGATGATCACAAGGGGGATTACTGGGATCACGTGGCCTTCGATCCCGAGCACCGCCTGGTCGTCGCCGTCGTTCCGGGGGCCCGGACGATCGAGAACACCGAGGCATTGGTCGAGCAGTTCCGCCGCCGGACCGGAGGGCGGCTGATGCGGTTGATGACCAGCGACGCCTATGCGGCCTACGAGACGGCGATCCTCGACTGCTATGGGGAGACGGTCGACCCGCCCCGCACCGGCAAGCCGGGCCGTCCCAGGGCCCCGTACAAGGTCGCCCCGCCGGGCCTGAACTACGCCGTGGTCGCGAAGCGACGGGAGCGGGGCCGGGTCGTCGAGGTCGGCACGCGGGTGGTCTTCGGGGCGGTGGCGGCGGTGCTGATGGCCTTGGGGCTGTCGCGGGTCAGCCGGGCGATCAACACGGCGTTCGTCGAGCGTCAGAATGGGACGGACCGCCACCGCAACGCGCGGAAGGCCCGCAAGACGTACCGCTTCTCGAAGGACTGGCGTCATCACGAGGCAGTCACCTACTTGAGCCTCTATAGCTACAACTTCTGCTGGCCGGTACGGACCCTGGCCGTGGTCGATGGTCGGGGCGGCCCGCGGAAGCGGAGCCCGGCGATGGCGGCCGGACTGACCGATCATGTCTGGTCTTTGTCCGAATGGGTATCACGCCCCGCTGTGCAACGTTCTTGAGTCACCAGGT
>NZ_JABBYO010000049.1 GCF_012958305.1 Tautonia rosea
AGGATACTCATCATGGCCTCCGAGGCCCCCTGCGACCGAACCCGGTTGCAGACTGGAGTGCACCCGGATCGGGCACACCACCCCGGAGCACCGCCATGAGGCCCTACCAGGCACAGCACCGAGCCTACTGCGGCGTCGACCTCCACGCCAGGACCATGTTCCTCTGCATCCTCGACCCCCAGGGCAAGACACTCCTCCACGAGGACATCCCCGCCAATCCGGATGCGTTTCTCCAGTCCGTCGCGCCGCACCGCGACGGACTGGTCGTCGCCTGCGAGTGCACCTTCTGCTGGTACTGGCTGGCCGATACCTGCCGTGAGCACGGCATCCCCTTCGTCCTCGGCCACGCGCTGGAGATGCGCGCCATCCACGGGACCAAGACCAAGAGCGACCGCATCGACTCCGAGAAGATCGCCCACCTGCTCCGCGCCGGCCTGCTGCCGCAGGCGTATGCCTACCCCGCCGAGATGAGGGCCACCCGAGACCTGCTCCGACGCCGCTCCTACCTTGTCCGGCGGCGGTCGGAGGCCTTGACGCACGTGCAACTGATCAACTGGCAGTACCAGCACGACACGCCGACGGGCAAGCTCCGGTATGCGAGCAACCGCGCCGGCCTGCTCGACCGCGTCGACGACGAGTGCGTCCGACGCACCCTCCAGGTCGACCTGGAGCTGGCCGCGCACCTCGACGGCCAGATCGCCGAGCTGGAGGCCTTCCTCGCCGCCCAGGCCAAGGGCCACGACCTGCCGAACTACTATCGGCTGCGGTCGATCCCCGGGGTGGGAAAGGTGCTGGCGCTGACATTGCTCTATGAGATCGGCGACATCCGCCGCTTCGACGCGCCCGGCCGGTTCCTCTCGTATGCCCGGCTGGTGCGGCCGGCGAAGGAGTCGGCCGGCAAGGTGGTGGGCCGCTCGAACGCGAAGCTGGGCAACGCGCACCTGAAGTGGGCCTTCCGCGAGGCCGCCGCGCTGATGACCCGGCACGAGCCGGGCGTAAAGGCGTGGGCCGCGAAGAAGGCGAAGGCGACGGGCAAGGGCAAGGCGCAGGCGATCCTGGCGGCGCGGCTCGGCCGGGCGGTGTACGCGATGCTCCGCCGCGGCGTCCCCTTCGATGCGGAGGCCTTCATGCGATCATAACGAACCATCCCGATGTCCCGCCG
>NZ_JABBYO010000050.1 GCF_012958305.1 Tautonia rosea
GTAAGCGTCCGGCTGAGCGCAACTTCCTTGCTGGCTCGGGATGGGCCACGCTGAGTGCTTCACCACTCGTGGAGGAGCCGAGGCGATGGCAGAGCGCGACGATCGGGCACGGTACTGGGCCGAGGTGATCCGGCAGTTCCAGGACAGCGGGCTGTCCCGGGTCGAGTTCTGTCGCCGCCAGGGCATCCGACCCAAGAGCCTGGGAAACTGGTTGCACAAGCGGGCCTTTCGCCAGCGGGTCGAACAGGTCTGGGCCGAGCAAACGACGGCGGTCGAACCGAAGCCCAGGTTCCTGCCGGTGGTGACCACGCCCACGGGGTCGACGAGTCCCAACGGCTCGCAGCGTGACGGATCGGGCACGATCGACTTGATCCTCGGCCCGAAGCGACGGTTGGCCATCCCGACGGGCTTCGACGCCGAGACCTTGCATCGCCTGCTCGACCTGCTGGAGGCCCGACCGTGATCCGCATCCCGGCGGTGATCCGCGTCTTCGTCGCGGTCGACCCGACCGACCTGAGGCGGGGCTTCGACGGCCTGGCCCAGCTGGCACGCGATCAGCTCGACGCCGACCCCTTGAGCGGGCACCTGTTCGTCTTCGCCAACCGGCGACGCGATCGGATCAAGATTCTTTACTGGGACGGCGACGGTTACGCGTTCTGGATGAAGCGGCTCGAACGCGGGACCTTTCGCTGGCCGGACGCGGCGGCGACGCGGGTCGAGCTGAGCGCCGCGGAGCTGGCGGCGCTGCTGGGCGGGATCGACCTGGCGGCCACGAGGCGACGGCCGCGCTACGCCCGGCCGGTGGCCTGAATCGGGGCGTCGCCCTTCTCGAGAGATTGCGCCAGCATGTGCT
>NZ_JABBYO010000051.1 GCF_012958305.1 Tautonia rosea
GTCCGACGCCCGACAAATTAGGCCAAGCGTCGATATCCAGAATCTCCCCTTTTCTCTTCTCGATCTAATCGACGAGGGGCACGGAATCATCAGGAAATCGCCAGATCTACTTATAATAGATGGTGGCCTCTTTTCGAGCACGTCCATCGTTCAGGGTTTCGAAAGCCTCTGCCAAGATAGGTTCTTCACTATCCGTCATGGCGAGAACGCGATACCAGATGGTACCGAAGGTACCTTCTTCCTTGTGACGTTTCATTGCAAGTAGTGCTGCCCTAGCACATCGATTGATAAATTCTCCGTGAACCTTGTACAACTTCTTCCCGGAAAGTCCCTGCGAAACTTGCTCGAACTGGCTGACCAACGACTCCAGTATTCGATTGGAGTTCTTGAATGCCGGAAGAGTCGGGATCCATTCAATTGGACTGTATCGCTGATCCAATGCATCCGCGGTTCCTGGCTTCGCTGTAATCTTGGACTCGTTGCCAAATGTGTAGTTGAGGCAAGCAGCTCCAGCATCTTCTGGGACAAAGATCGCGAAACCGAAAATATCGGGGTCGCTTGCTAGCGGGGGGAGAACGGTTGCGAGTTCCGCGTAGAGCGCCTCGGTTAAGGAATCATAGTCTAGCGATTGGATATTATCGTTGTTTGGCATTTTTGCACACAAATTCGCTTCAAAGCCCCCGCCGCCTAACGACCAAGCTCAGCGGACCGGCCCGCCGAGACGAGGCTTGATGATACCGGGGAGCGCCG
>NZ_JABBYO010000052.1 GCF_012958305.1 Tautonia rosea
GTTGCTCGCCCAGCGGGTCTACGGCCTGGCCCTGGGCTACGAGGACCTTAACGATCACGACGATCTCCGCCGCGACCCCTTGCTGGCCGCCGTCGTCGGCAAGGCTGATCCCACGGGCCAATCCCGGCCGCGGGCCCGCGACCGTGGCAAGGCCCTGGCCGGCAAGAGCACGCTGAACCGCCTGGAACTGACCCCCGCCGGCGCCAATGAGGACAGCCGCTCGAAGAAGATCACCTGCCGCATCCACGAGGTCGAGGACCTCTTCGTCAGGCTCTTCCTGCAGGCTCATCCCCGGCCTCCCGAGCACGTTGTGCTCGATCTCGACGCCACCGACGACCCGGTCCACGGTCACCAGCTCGGACGCTTCTTCCACGGCTATTACAAGGGATACTGCTATCTCCCGTTGTACATTTTCTGTGGCGATCACCTGCTGTGCGCGAAGCTGCGACCGGCGGATATCGACGCCTCGGCCGGGACGGTCAAGCACCTGCAGCGGATCGTCGATCAGCTCCGCCAGGCGTGGCCGGGGCTGAAGGTCACGATCCGGGCCGACAGCGGCTTCTGCCGCGAGCCGATCATGGCCTGGTGCGAACGCAACGGCGTCGATTACATCCTCGGGCTGGCGCAGAACCCCCGGCTCCGGGAGGCGATCGCTCAGCAATCGGATCAGGCGCGGCAGCAGTTCGAGGCGACCGG
>NZ_JABBYO010000053.1 GCF_012958305.1 Tautonia rosea
TGCGCTGCAGCGGACCCGGCCCGCCGCGGCGCTCACTCGTCAGTCACAGCTTTCTCTCGGCGGGCCGGTCCGCTGAGCTTTGTTGTTAGGCGTCATGGCATATCGTGATTGAGACGGCCATTATCCAATCAATCTGGGACCTTTGGCCGAGATCGGTATCCGATCCCGGCCAAGAGGCGCTCGATCTGGCGAGTCGAGCCGTCGTGGAGTTCCCACACTCGACGAAGCTCTTGTGTATGCTTGGAGACTTAATCCAACTCGTCGACGATGACCGATATGACCTTCCGGACGCACTTGCGTGCTACGAACGAGCCGTCGAACTCGATCCAGCCTGCTCCGAGGCCTGGGAATCGATCGGATACTATCACGACGTCATGACAGACGATCTCGGTCGAGCGGAGGCGGCCTTCCGTCGAGCGGTCCGATTGGGAGGTGGCGAATCGAGTTATCGGGGGCTCGCGAGGGTACTCGCCGAACGCGGCCGCGATCGAGAGGAGGCGCTGCGACTGCTGGACGAATGCCCTTATGCCGAATCGGTCGATGTCCAGGTGTTGCGGGACGAGATTGCTTCGCGTTCATGGGATCCGATAGCAGA
>NZ_JABBYO010000054.1 GCF_012958305.1 Tautonia rosea
ACTGACGACTCTACCGGCTGGAAGCCGGTAGGTTCACAAGTCGGCTGAAAGCCCGACTGCTGGGGCAGCCGAGCTACGGCTCCTCGACGCGGAAGTCGTCGTCGTCCTTCCGATGCTCCTGCGTCCGGATGTACTCCATGATCACCTCGTCGGTCACGTTCCCCGAGCTGGCCACGAAGAACCCCCGGGCCCACAGGTGGCGGCCCCAGCAAAGCTTCTTCAGGTGGCTGTACTCCTGCATCAGCTTCCGCGAACTCTTCCCCTTGATCCGCTGAACCAGGTAGCTCGCCGAGACGTGCGGCGGGCAGGAGACGAACAGGTGGACATGGTCCGCGCTGACATGGCCCTTGAGGATTTCGACCTCCAACTCCGCACAGATCGTTCGCACGATCTGGCGGAGCCGGAGGCCGACGTCACCCCGCAGCAGCTTCTTGCGGTACTTGGTGATCCAGACCAAGTGGAACTTGATGTCGAAGCGGGTGTGGGCGGTCCGTCGGTAGTGCTCCATCCCGCGAACGTACTGGAAGTGGTCGCCTGAAGGCGAGGGATTTTAGATCCCAGGAATGGAC
>NZ_JABBYO010000055.1 GCF_012958305.1 Tautonia rosea
TACGCCGACACATCAAAGGGGGTGGGGGGCGAGGTTCAGCCGATGAGCAGGTCGATGGGGCTGCGGACGCCGAGGGGGCCGGACTGGAGGACGTGGGTGTAGATCATGGTGGTGCGGACGTCCTGGTGGCCGAGGAGTTCCTGGACGGTGCGGATGTCGGAGCCGGATTCGAGCAGGTGGGTGGCGAAGCTGTGGCGGAAGGTGTGGCAGGTGGCGGGCTTGGCGATGCCGGCGGCGCGGACGGCGTCCTTGACGGCGCGTTGCAGGGCTCGCTCGTCGAGGTGGTGGCGGCGGACGACCCCGGAGCGGGGGTCGACGGCGCGCCGGGAGGCGGGAAAGAGGTACTGCCAGCCGGGCTCTCGGTCGGCGGACGGGTATTTGCGGGCCAGCGCGTCGGGCAGGTAGACACAGCCGTAGCCCTCGGCCAGGTCGACAGCGTGGACGGCGCGGGCCTCGTCGATCTGCCGGGCGATCGGGTCGCGCAGGGCCTCGGGCAGCAGGGTGACGCGGTCCTTGCGTCCTTTGCCGTCGCGGACGA
>NZ_JABBYO010000056.1 GCF_012958305.1 Tautonia rosea
CGTGAAATCCGGGATAACACCTCGGTCCTCGTGACCGATCGTGATCCCGAAAGGACCATCATACACTTTGTTGTTGACAGAATTGACCTTGTGGAATGCGGCTTGAAGCCCGGAATCGCTTCCCTAAACTGGCCATGAATGCCTCTCGACTGCTCGTGTTAGAGTGGTTATCGATTGAGCGGAGCGGCTCGCCGGGAAATGGGGGACAGGCACCTCGAAGACTCGGAGCCAGTCCCCATTTCCCTGACCCTTCACAGGCAATCGAACAACCGAAAAACGCTCTAGCCAGTCGTTTCCCTGAATCACTCCACACCTTCCCCGGCAATGCGTAGCGTCCCCCCGCTGCCCGCACCTTGAGGTGGCTCAATCGGCCCGGGATTTCCCGCCTCGGACGTTCGCTGGCGTCGGATCGCTATCCCCCGACCTCGCTCGACGGCCGACTCATCCCGCTTTCCCACCCATCTCCCAGCCACTCCGACAGGAGTCGCCGGATCTCCGGGCCGTGTCGCCGCAGCAGT
>NZ_JABBYO010000057.1 GCF_012958305.1 Tautonia rosea
AGGGTCGGCCGGGAGGGGATGAAGATTCATGGGAGTCGGTTCGCCTCGATGGGGTGGTGCGTGTCGCAAAGGAGAAACGGAGCGATCGGGCGCAGGATCACTCTGTAATCATCGGGGCGAAGGGAGGATTTAAGCACAAATTCCGGGGGAATTCGGAAAGGGCGTTTGGAGCCACGGAGGAAACACGGACGGGAGATGAGGAAGGGAGGAGACTTGTCGGCAGGTGGCACGGGTTCCGACCCTGGAACCCGTGCGATGGGCGGCGGTCGACCGGGCAATCGAGGGCCTTGCTCGCCGAAGAGCCACGGGTTCCGAGGCACGGAGCCCATGCCACACTTTCTGCTTCGGAAACGTACGACCGCGTCCACCCTTCCATGTTGCGTCGCCCCTTGACCCTGGGTGGCCCCGGTTGCTCGCCAACCGGGGGTCGCGGAGCGACGAGAGGC
>NZ_JABBYO010000058.1 GCF_012958305.1 Tautonia rosea
CGGGCGGGGGTTCGTTTCGGGAATCGACGCGGGGAGGATCGGGCCAATCGGCCGAGGGAGGGACGAAGGCGGGGCGGTCGGAGTGCTGGGAGCGGGAGGCGTCCATGAGCTTCGCCTCGCGGGCGAAGGTCTTCGAGCGTTCGGAGCGCAGCCGGGTCAGGGCGTTGAGGGATGTGTGGAAGTCGCGGAAGGCGTCGCGGCGGTAGCGGTGGCGGAGCTGGCCGGCCTTGGAGGTGTCGATCAGGGCGGCGACCTCGATGGCGTCGGCCTCGGGGCGGTCGATCTCGTCCCAGACGATCGGGCGGAGGGTTTCGAGGCGGCTGATCTGGTGGTCGACGAAGGATCGGAGGCGATCGACGGCGGAGGGGTCGCCGGGGGTGTCGGTGGCGGGTTGGACCGTTTTCGGAAAGGCGGC
>NZ_JABBYO010000059.1 GCF_012958305.1 Tautonia rosea
TGGGCGGGGGTTCGTTTCGGGAATCGACGCGGGGAGGATCGGGCCGATCGGCCGAGGGGGGGACGTAGGCGGGGCGGTCGTCGCGAGGGGAGCGGGAGGCGTTCATGAGCTTCGCCTCGCGGGCGAACGTTTTCGAGCGTTCGGAGCGCAGCCGGGTCAGGGCGTTGAGGGATTTGTGGAAGTCGCGGAAGGCGTCGCGGCGGTAGCGGTGGCGGAGCTGGCCGTCCTTGCTGGTGTCGATCAGGGCGGCGACCTCGATGGCGTCGGCCTCGGGGCGGTCGATCTCGTCCCAGAGGATCGGGCGGAGGGTTTCGAGGCGGGCGATCTGGTGGTCGACGAAGGAGCGGAGGCGATCGACGGCGGAGGGGGTGCCGGGGGTGTCGGTGGCGGGTTGGACGGCTTTCGGGAAGGCGGA
>NZ_JABBYO010000060.1 GCF_012958305.1 Tautonia rosea
GCCTCGTGGAACTTCCGCCGCGCATGGGCCCAGCAGCCGACTTCGATCAGGCCGCGAGCGTGCAGGCCGTCGTAACCGGCATAGGCGTCGGATTGGAGATATCCCGAAGTGTACGACTGCAAGAACCGCTCCGGCCCGTCGCGGCGGCGGTCGGCCGTGAAGTCGTAACACATGAAGGGGTGCTCACGATCGCCCAGGTACACCCAGAGCCGGCCGGTCGAGCTCCCGCCGCCGCCGGGATCCTGGACGGTCACCGGGGTGTCGTCGGTCTGGATCACCCGCGACTGGAGGATGCGGCGGTGCATCGCCCTGACGATCGGCTCGAGCAAGCCGGCACTGGCAGCGGTCCAGTCGCAGAGGGTTGAGCGGGCGAGTGTGATCCCCTG
>NZ_JABBYO010000061.1 GCF_012958305.1 Tautonia rosea
GACCACCTGGACGGTCTACGACGGCCCGCACGCCTATGCCGACTTCGACGGCTCCGGCACGCTGCAAACCCGCTACCTGCACGGCCCGGCCGTGGACATGCTCCTGGCCCGCACCTCCGCCGCCGGCACCACGGCCTGGTACCTGACCGACCGCCTCGGCAGCGTCCGCGACCTGGCCAGCACCTCCGGCACCGTGATCAACCACGTCGCCTACGACGGCTTCGGGAAGGTGCTCGGCGAGACCAACCCGGCGAACGGCGACCGCTTCAAGTTCACCGGACGCGAGCAGGATGCCGTCACCGGCCTGCAGTACAACCGCGCCCGCTACTACGACGCGGCGATCGGCCGCTGGACCCAGGAGGACCCGATCGGCTTCGCCG
>NZ_JABBYO010000062.1 GCF_012958305.1 Tautonia rosea
TTGTCGCTGGTGAGTCACACCTTGACGCGGGCCGCTCGAAGAGGGCGGCCCGTTCTCACCTGAGCGAGGCACCTGGGACGACGCGGGCACGGACGGAGAGCGATTCGCCGCAGGGCGATCGAACCGAACGGTAGAGCGCGGCGTACGAAGGAAACTTCAAGACCGGGGCGGGGCGATCGGTGACGATCGCGCGGCCATGAATCCGGGATGAGGGGCCTCGTCGCGAGGGGTGGTGACGCCGAGGCGACGTCTTTCTTTGACAATCCGGTCGATCGTGTTTGTGACATTGTCACATGGGTAAGAACGACGCACTCGACAGCCCTTCGACTTCGGGGCGTTGCGGTCCTGGGCGTCACGTCGAGAAGACGTGGCGGTA
>NZ_JABBYO010000063.1 GCF_012958305.1 Tautonia rosea
CCGAGCCGCCACCTAACGGGACACGTCTTGACGTGAGCCAATCGCGATGAGAAGCCGGCCGGCGGGCCGCGGAGGAGTGTCTGGGGCGCGGGCCCCCGCCGGGACGACGATCCCCCCGAGGCCCCGCCACGCGGGAAGCGACGCCGATCGCCCCCCGCGTGCCGACCCCCGAGAGCGGTTTGCGAGCCGATGCCCCTTCCCGCATCGCGACTCACCCACCCGACCGTCCCCGCGCCGACTGCGACCCGAGCCGATCCGTCGCGCCGCGCTTCACCCCGAACCCCGGTCAGGAACCCCACCCCCTGCCACGGCCCGTCGACGGTGCGCTCTTGACATCAGAGGCCATGAGAGCGGTTAGGCG
>NZ_JABBYO010000064.1 GCF_012958305.1 Tautonia rosea
AGTCGGTCCCCGGCAGGCCTCGCCGACGCAACGCATTGAGCAACGTGTACGCAATCGATGCGAAGAACAGCCGTAGCTGGTTGGCCCGCATCGTCCCGGCACTGGTCCGATCGGCAAACAGGTACAATTGTTGTTCCTTGATCCGGTTCTCCGCCTCGCCGCGGGCACAGTAGTCCTCCTCGTAGAGCGGCTGCGCCGGTCGGGCTTCGGCCGAGATCGATGTGACCACGAAGCGGGGATTGGTCCCCCGGGCCAGGTGCTCGGCCTTGGCCACCACCCGCCGCTCGCGACTCCAGCTGTCCAGGGTTCGATAACGCAACTCGGCGAAGACCCGGGCCGGTTGT
>NZ_JABBYO010000065.1 GCF_012958305.1 Tautonia rosea
GGAACCGGCCCGGGTCTTCGCCGAGTTGCGTTATCAGACCCTGGAGAGCTGGAGCCGCACGCGGCGGGTGGTGGCCAAGGCCGAGCACCTGGCCCGGGGAGCCAACCCCCGCTTCGTGGTCACATCGATCTCGGCCGAAGCCCGACCGGCGCAGCCGCTCTACGAGGAGGACTACTGTGCCCGCGGCGAGGCGGAGAATCGGATCAAGGAACAACAATTGTACCTGTTTGCCGATCGGACCAGTGCCGGGACGATACGGGCCAACCAGCTGCGGCTGTTCTTCGCGTCGGTGGCGTATACCCTGCTCAATGCGTTGCGTCGGCGGGGCCTGCCGGGGACCGACC
>NZ_JABBYO010000066.1 GCF_012958305.1 Tautonia rosea
GCGGGCGAAGATCGACTCCTGGCGGTAAAGCGGCAGGTGATCGACGGATTTGCTGACGATCACCTGAGCCAGCACGCCGACGCCGGGCAGGCCGCGGTCGATCGGCTCGGCCGGCCGGGGGGCGATCGTGACGTGTCCCTGGCAGTCCCGGCAGGCGTATTTCGGCCGGGTATGGACCAGGACGCGGAGGCTCGCCGGCACGTACTCGAGCTGCTCGCTCGTCTCGGCGCCGATGCGGGCCCGTGCGACGCCGCACTCGGGACAGGGTTTCTCGGCGTCGGGCAGGTCGTGCAGGACCTCGACCCGCGGCAGGTGCGCCGGCAGGGC
>NZ_JABBYO010000067.1 GCF_012958305.1 Tautonia rosea
TCAGCCTCCCCGGCGCAGCCCCCGAGCCCCCGATGCGACGAGCACGATACCCGATACGAGGAGGATAGCCCCCAGGAAGATAGGAGGCCAGCCATTACCCGAGCTGATATGGACGACAAACTCGGACCACCACTGCCTCCCCGACAGAGCCGGGTCGATCATGCTGGCGAAAGCGAGCACGAAGAGGATGAGGAAACCGCCGAGCGATGCGATGCAAGTGCCGCAGACGATCTTTCCCACGGCGAGAAGTCTCGGGAGGGACGCCTAACGACCAAGCTCAGCGGACCGGACCGCCGAGAGAAAGCTGAGACTGACCAAGAAGAGCCG
>NZ_JABBYO010000068.1 GCF_012958305.1 Tautonia rosea
GGTCATGAGTCACGCGTGCCCCTCGAATCCGAGGGCCACGACACCCTGACCGGGGGGCGAGGCCGTCTCCACATGCAAGGAGACGGCCCCGCCCCTCGCCCAGGGCAGGGCGAGCGGGAAACGGCAATCGCAGCCGATCGTGTAGGCGGCAAGGTCACAGGCGGGTCGAAACGACTCAAGAAACGTGTGTGTCGCGTCGCGTTGTGGACCGAAGTGCGTCGAGCACCGGTCCCACCGATCCTTTTGCCTTGATCCGTCGCAGGGTCCACCCAGGGACCGCCATTGCAATCGGACGGGGATGACGCATCACCG
>NZ_JABBYO010000069.1 GCF_012958305.1 Tautonia rosea
ATAACCCGCATTTCTCACCGTGGGAATGGAATCGGGCTGCCCTTTGTGTCATAGGTTGGTTTGCCACAACCTCCTATGTCATCAAAAAAGGGTAGCCCGATGCAGACAGAGTGTAACGCGGCTTACCTCAACTTTCCCATGCTCGGCCGGCGCGAAATCCTGGCCGATTTCGACGGTGGCGACATCTCCTCCGACGGCGGCGCGCTGCTGCTCCGCCAGGTCGAGCAACTCACCGGCATCCTCCGCCAGTTCGCCGATTGCTTCACCGATCATCGCGACCCCGAGCGCGTCGAGTACACCGTCGAGCA
>NZ_JABBYO010000070.1 GCF_012958305.1 Tautonia rosea
AGTCATGAGTCACGCGTGCCCCTCGAATCCGAGGACCACGACACCCTGACCGGGGGGCGAGGCCGTCTCCACATGCAAGGAGACGGCCCCGCCCCTCGCCCAGGGCGAGCGGGAAACGGCAATCGCAGCCGATCGTGTAGGCGGCAAGGTCACAGGCAGGTCGAAACGACTCAAGAAACGTGTGTGTCGCGTCGCGTTGTGGACCGAAATGCGTCGAGCACCGGTCCCACCGATCCTTTTGCCTTGATCCGTCGCAGGGTCCACCCAGGGACCGCCATTGCAATCGGACGGGGATGACGCATCACCA